>JBOGNW010000121.1:0-11376 GCA_050747425.1 Candidatus Acidiferrales bacterium | reverse complement strand
ACCCCCACCCGCCACAATCCATCCAGTCCTTCCTGGCCCATAAAGACGACCCGCGCCTG
Source organism: Candidatus Acidiferrales bacterium (assembly GCA_050747425.1). Classification (GTDB taxonomy): domain Bacteria; phylum Acidobacteriota; class Terriglobia; order Acidiferrales; family 2-02-FULL-67-57; genus CAYTXK01. The sequence continues at coordinate 11,317 of JBOGNW010000121.1, read as the reverse complement.
GATTTTCTCCTGCGTCTTGGGGCGGCTGAGCTCCACCTGCGTTCCCCGCGGCAGCTTGGCTTTGATCCGCAGCAGCCCGCCGTAGGTGTTGACGATTTCGGTTTCCGCATGCTCCAGAACACGTACCCCACTGGCCGATGTCCAGGCAACTTCGAGGGGAATAACCAGAAGCACGCGCTGGCTGCGCCGGCGTTCGGCGCCGGGGACTGTGGCATCAGCTAGAGGTGGTGTTGCCATATAAGCTTTGCGAGTGGCGGGAACGGTGCGAGACCGCGTCCCGCTCGCCTTACACGCCTCGCTTTGACTCTTCGGCCTAGCACACCGTCAGCGGGTGCGAGTGGGAAAACTCCCGGACATTCTCATCGCCGGCAGGGGGAAAGTCAAGCCAGGAAGAAGGCGTCTGGAAGTCGGGCGTGAAGGGAGGTCAAGGAATCTTGACTCCCCAGAATTGTTCACTGGGAACGGTGAGTTCTAGGCCGAGGCGCGCCAGCCCGTCCGGGCCCGCCGGGCCGTGGTAGGTAACGCGCGCACTTGCGGGCTCCTGGATTTTGGCGCGCCGCAACTGAACCTCCGTCCCCAGGGGTAAGCGAGTCTTAAGCCGCACCAGCGCCCCGTAGGCGCCGATGACCTCGGTGGCGGCAGATTCCTGCACTCGCACTCCCTGGCTCGTGGTCCAGATAATCTCGAGATGAATCACTAACAACACGCGCTGGCTGCGCCGCTTGTCACCCTTGGTCAGGAAGGAGTGCGCGGGATCGAAACCGCCCATAGTTTTCTCTTCTGACGATCGGTCGCCGGCCAGCTCGGCGGACTCCAACGACAGTATAGCCTTTTCAGCTCCCGCGCGCTCGGGTTGGCGGCCCTGCTTCATCGCCGGGCTTGAAAAGGGGCGACAGGCGCGCCATCAGTTGGTCAAGGGCCAGGAACAGGCTTTTCAACCCCTCGGTCTCAATGGTGACTTCCACGGCGTCGAGCTCGTCTGTCAGGCCGCGGTTGAGCTGGGTGGCCCGGCGGACGCGCTCGCTGATCAGCAACGGCAGCACGCTGTAGGCGTCGCGATTCGCCTGCTTCAGCTCCAGCCATTGCTGCACCGCCCAGGCGGTCAGGCGCACGTGGTCCACCGACTCGCGAAACTCGCGCAACACCCGGGGGTCGATGTCGCCCGCCTTGATGGCCTGGGCCAGCTCTTCGAGCTCTTGGCGGGCTTGTTCGAGCCGTTTGCTGATCGACGGCCGAGAGCTGGGTTCACCTGTTTTCATTGTTCTTACCTCCCGAACCGCGTCAGACTCCTGCCACCGTCATGGCGGCTATTTTGATGGTGGGGGCGGCAAACGAGTGGCGAAACTCCAAGTCTTGTCCCACCATTTCCATTCCCTCCAGCATCCGCCGCAGGTTGTTGCTGATAGTAACCTCATGCACCGGATAGGCGAAGGCGCCCCCCTCGACCCAGACGCCGAAGGCGCCACGGGAGTAATCTCCCGTGACCAGATTGACTCCCTGTCCCAGCAGCCGCGTCACATAGAGTCCTTGGGCGACCGAATCTATGATCACCTCCGGGGTGTGCGGGCCCGCAGCGAGATAAAAGTTCGTCGGCGCTTCGCCGTTGCCCGCCCCGTTCCCCGTGCTGCGCCGGCCGAGTTTCCGCGCCGAGTAAGTTCCGCAGAGATAATTGTGCAAGACGCCGTTCTCCACCACCACGGTCTTGCGGCAGGCTACGCCCTCGCCGTCGAAAGGGCGACTCCCCAACCCGCCCGGTCGCAGGCCATCGTCCACGATGCTCACTCCCTCCGCCGCCACGCGGCTCCCCAGCGCCCCCGCCAAAAACGAGCGCCGCAAGTAAACGGCTTCGCCGCAGACGGCGCCGAAGATATCCGAGAGCAATTCCGCTGCCAAAACCGGCTCGAAAATCACCGGAACCTCTTGTGTGGCCACCTTGCGAGCCCCAAAATGCCGCCGCACGCGCTCCACCGCCGTCCGCGCCACTTGCTCCGGCGATTCGAGTTGCGCCCGCTGGCGGCTGGCGCTGTGCCAGTAATCGGACACCTGCCCGTTGCCGGCGCCCTCCTGTCCCAGCAGGTACAGTCCCAGGCTGGTGCTGGTGCCCCGGTAGTCGCCGCGGAAGCCGCGTGTGTTGCCGAGCCAGATTTGCCCGCGCCCTCGGTGGAAGCTGGCCCCGCCCGAGTTCTGGACGCGCGGGTCGAGGGACAGCGCGATGCGCTCAGTCTCGCGCGCCATCTCGATTCCTTCCTCCGGGGCTGTGGACTCTACCTGCGGGTCATAGAGCCCGAGCGCAGCAGCCGGCGGCGGGGTGGGGAATTCGTCGGGCAGGCCGGCGAAGGGGTCTTCGTTGGCCAGCCGCGCCCGCTCCACCGCGCGCCCAACCAGCCCGTGAAGGGTTTCTTCGCTGAGATCGGAAGCGCTGGCGCGGGCCAGGCGCTGGCCAACGAACACGCGCAGGTGCAAAGAGCGCGTGGTGGCTTGGCTAAGCTCTTCGATTCCGCCCTGGCGGACCACAACCGAAAAATGGGAGGACTCCGAGAGGTGAACTTCGGCGTCGTCGGCCCCCGCCTGCTGGGCGGCAGCCAACGTTTTTTCGAGTAAAGTCGCCGCTTCGCTCACCGCCGCCCTCCGACCGTCATGCGAGAGATTTTCACCGTCGGCGTGCCCACACCCACCGGAACCGCCTGGCCTTCTTTGCCGCAGGCCCAGGCGCCCGTGTCCATCACCAGGTCGTGCCCTACCGCCACAATGTTCTGGAGAATCTCGACGCCGCTGCCGATGAGCGTGGCGCCCTTCACGGGCTGCGTCAGGCGTCCCTTTTCGATGAGGTAGGCTTCGTGCATAGAAAAAGTAAACTTGCCCACCGCCGGCTCCACCTGACCGCCGCTGAAGGCCTGGCAGTAGAGGCCGCGCTCGACCGAGCGCAGAATCGCTTCCGGATCATCTAGGCCGGCGGCGAGAAAAGTGTTCGTCATTCGCGGGATGGGAATCGAGCCGAAGTCCTGCCGGCGGCCGTTGCCGGTGGGCGCCATCTTCATCAAACGCGCCGAGAGGCAGTCTTGCAAGTAAGCGCGCAGGACGCCCTTCTCAATCAAAACCGTCGGGGCTTCGGGCACCGTGCCTTCGCCGTCCACATTCAGCGAGCCGCGCAGGCCGGGCAGCGTGGCGTCGTCCACCACGGTGCAGAGCTCGGTGGCCACGCGCTCGCCCAACCGCCCGCTGAACACCGACATCTTCTTGCGGTTGGCATCGGCTTCGAGGGGATGGCCGACGGATTCGTGCAGAAGCACCCCGCTGGTGCCGGGCGCCAGCACCACCGGCATCTCGCCGGCCGGGGCGTCGCGGGCTTCGAGCAACGTGGTGGCTTGGACGACCGCCTGGCGGGCGAGCTCGCAGGCGCGCGCGAGCGAGAGCGCCTCCGGGCCCGCCCGCAGGCCCAAGTTTTTCCAGCCCGCCTGCCGCTGGCCATCGGCCTCCACCACCACGCTGACCGAAAAAGTAAGCAACGGCTGGGTGTCGCCGACCAGGTCGCCGGCGCTCGTGGCCACCAGCATCTGCCGCCATTCCTCGCTCCAACTGGCGCGCACGTCCCGCACTCGCGGGTCGGCGCCGCGAGCCGCGGCGTCGGCCGCGCGCAGAAACTCGCTCCTTTTTTCCAGCGCCGCAGCCAGTTCCAGCGGCGGCGCAGGATAGCGCGCCGGCACGGCTCGCGAAGAAAGCTCTTGAGGCCCGGAACCCTTGCCGCTTCGCGCAATCGCGCGCGCCGTCCGCGCCGCCTCCAGCAGCCGCTCCAAAGTCATCTCATTGGTGTAGGCGTAGCCCGTCTCTTCCCCGTCAATTACACGTATACCCGCGCCCAATCCCACCAATTCACTCGACTCTTTCATCAGTTGCTCTTCCACTTGCAGCGAAGTGTGGTGGCGAAACTCGAGGTAAACGTCGGCCCAGTCGCCGCCGTGGCCCAGGGCCTCGGAGAGCACACGGGCGAGGCGGCTCAGATCGAGACCGTGCTGGGAGGCAAAGAACTCTGGCGGGGTCACATTTTCTCCGGAATTTCAATACCGAGCAGCACCATGGCTTGCGTCAACTGACGCTCCACCAGGGCGGTCAGCAGCAGGAGAAAACATTTTCGCTCGGGGTCAGCTTCGCTGAGGATGTGGTGGGTGTGATAGAAAAGATTGAACTGTTGCGCCAGGCCGAAGGCCCACTTAGCCACCAATGCCGGCTCTTGCAGGCTCACGGCGATGTCGGCGATGCGCCGCAGCTCGGCCGCCTGCCAGGCCAGCGCCCACAAATCGTCTCCCGCCGGGGCGGCGAGAAAACGCTCGGCAACCTGCGGCTTCAAGCGGCCTGGCAACTCTTGGGGTCGCGCGCCGGGATCGCTCTCCTGCCACTTGCGAAAAATATTGCGCGCCCGCACGACGGAATACTGCAAGTAGGGGCCGGTTTCGCCCTCGAAGCTAAGGGCCTCGTTGAAGTCAAAGGCGATGGGAGTGTTGCGGGTGTAGCGCAGCATGAAGAAGCGCAGCGCCGCCACGGCAATTTTATGGGCTAACTCCCGTTGGCGGGGAGGCTCGAGGTCAGGGTGACGCGAGGCGACTTCCCGCCCGGCGGCTCCTTCGAGAGCGTCGAGCAGGTCATCGGCCTTAACCCCCAGGCCCTTGCGGCCCGAGACCTCGACAGTGCGCCTCTTTTCGTCCTCGGCCGATAACACGATTCCTAGGTCTCGCGCGCAGCGCAGCGAAAGGCCGACGACTTCGTAAGCGAAATGTGTGGAGCGAGCCGCCTGCTCCATGTAGCCGAGGGCTTCGAGGCCGGCAATCACAATGTTTTGCAGGTAGCTTTGCCGGGCGTCAATCACGTTGTAGACGCTGGTGCCGCTGCCGAAGCGCGGCGCATCCGGCTCGCCGCGCGTCGTGCTCGCCCAGGCCACGTGCCCGTCGGGGTAGGTGTAGAAGCGCCGGTAGGCGAAGTCGCGTCCCAGCAGGCCAAACTTCCACAACTGGTAGGCAATGTCCTTGCCTACGTAGGTCACGGTGCCGTTGGAGCGCACGATGACTTTGGCCTCGTCAGTTTCCGGGCTTTCGTCGTCCGCGGGGCGAGTGTGCATCACCCAGCAGCCGGCATTCTTGCCACTGGTGGCGAGCTCAATCGCGCGGCGCTGCTTCAGCAGCTCGAAAGCGGCATCCCAGAATTTCAGCCGCAGGATTTCGCTCTCGCGGGGCAGCAGGTCGTAGGGAACGCCAATCCGCTGCATGGTGTCGAGATGGCAGCGCACAATGGTGTCAGACACCAACTCGGCCAGACGCGCGGTGGGCCCTTCGCCGGCCTCGATGGCCTTGAGGGCCTGGGCACGGAGCTCAAGCCGCGCTTTGTCCTCTTCGTAGTACTCGGTGACGCGGGCGTAGAGGTCCCAGCAATAGTGGTCGAGCCGCGGAGTTTTCTGCGCCACAAGTTTTTCGACTTCGGCCAGGGTTTTCTTCTCCAAGTGCTCAAAGCCCACGACGACGTCCGCCACCTGCACGCCGGTGTTGTCAATGTAGTTCTGCGCTTCCACGCGGTGCCCGGTGAAACGCAGCAGGCGCACGAAGCTATCGCCCAGCACGGCGTTGCGCAGGTGGCCGATGTGGGCCGCCTTGTTGGGGTTGATGTTGGTGTGCTCCACAATGACCTTGGGAGCATCGGCCGGAGTGGCTTCGGCAGCCGTCCCCACCACCGCGCGCCCGAACACGGCTCCACGCCGGAAATGGAAATTGATGTAGCCACCGCCGGCCAGGGCCGCCCGCTCAACTTCCTCGGGGAGCGCAAGCGCCTCGATAGTTTCCTGAGCGATTTGGCGGGGGGCGCGCTTCAATCGCCGGGCCAGCTCAAAGGCCAGCGGGCAGGCCACGTCCCCCAGCTTCACCTCCGGGGGTCTTTCCAGGACGACGGCTTCGAGCTCCAAGCCGTAGCGTTGCTTCACCGCCGCGCGCACGGCATCCTCAACGGCCCGGTAGAGTTGCTCAATCACTCGCGGCGTGTCTCCTGGTGCAGAATCACGCAGTATAGCGGAGCTTTTTCGCCGGCGTCAAAAGCGCTGCGGGCATCGCCCCGTGCCCGCTATGTTATAGTAAGCGTTTTGGGCGAGGGCACACATGGCGGACCTCGAAAGCGCACAACGCTGGCTGGCAGAAGCGGAGCGCGTGGCGGTGCTGACCGGGGCCGGCATCTCGCAGGAGAGCGGCGTACCGGTTTTCCGCGGCCGCGGCGGCCTCTGGGGGAATTATCGCCCGGAAGAGCTGGCCACGGCTGAGGCTTTCGCGCGCGACCCGCGGCTGGTGTGGGAGTGGTACGACTGGCGGCGCTCGGTGGTGGCGCGCGCCGAGCCGAATCCCGGGCACTATGCGCTGGTCGAGTTGGAGCGACGCGTGCGAGACTTTGCCCTCATCACGCAAAACGTGGACGGCTTGCACGACCGCGCCGGCTCCCGCCGGGTTCTGAAGCTGCATGGCGATTTGTGGATGCTGCGCTGCGCCGGCTGCGGAGCGGAAAAGATAGACCGAACCGTACCCTTGCCCGAGCTGCCGCCGCGGTGTGCTTGCGGTGCGGTCTTGCGTCCGGGCGTGGTCTGGTTCGGAGAAGCGCTTCCGTCCCACGTTCTCGCTGCGGCGGTCGAAGCGGCGGAGCGCTCGCAGGTATTTTTGGTGGTGGGCACTTCGGCGGTGGTTCAACCGGCGGCCAGCCTGCCACTGGTGGCGCAGCAGGCAGGGGCGCGCGTCATCGAGGTGAACGCGGAGCGGACGCCGTTGTCCGATGTGGCCGATGCCTCTTTCCTGGGCGCGGCGGGGAGGGTGGTGCCGCAGTTGGTGGAGGTGTTGGTTCGACGTTAGAACGCCAACCAACACCGTCTTACGATGCCCCATTTCGGCGTTAGAACGCCAACCAACACCGACTTACGATGCGCCATTTCGGCGTTAGAACGCCAACAAACACCGTCTTACGATGCCCCAATTCGACCTTAAACGGCGTCTGAAATGCCCAAATTCTACCTAACCACGCCCATTTATTACGTCAACGCGCGCCCGCACATCGGGCACACCTACACGACCGTCATCGCCGACACCATAACCCGCTACAAGCGGATGCGCGGCTACGACGTGGTGTTCCTGACCGGGACCGATGAGCACGGGGAGACGGTGGCGCGCTCGGCCCGCAAGGCGGGCAAGGAGCCGGGGGCGTTTGCCGACGAAGTTTCGGGGGCCTACCAGCGGCTGTGGAAGCTGCTGGGGCTGGAGTACGACCGCTTCATCCGCACCACCGAGCCGCGACACGAAGCGGGGGTGAAGAAACTCTTCAAAGCGGTCAAGAAAGCCGGCCACATTTACAAGGGAAAGTACGAGGGGCTCTACTGCATTTCCTGCGAGCTCTACGTCACCGACCCGACGCCGGAGGGCAACTGCCCCACCTGCGGCCGACCGCCGGAGCGCATCCAGGAAGAAAACTATTTTTTCCGGCTCTCGGCGTTTGAGGAAAAGCTGCTGAAGCACTACGAGCAGCATCCGGAATTCATCCAACCGGAGTCACGCCGCAACGAGGTGATCAGTTTTGTGCGCAGCGGGCTGCGCGACCTTTCCCTCTCGCGCACGCGCTTCCAGTGGGGGATTCCAGTGCCAGGGGTCGAGGGTCATGTTTTTTACGTGTGGTTCGATGCGCTCACCAGCTACATGAGCGGCATCGGTTACGGGGAAGAGGGTCCAGCGGCCAACGAGTACGAGCGTCTGTGGCCGGCGGATTTGCAGTTGGTCGGCAAAGAAATCTTGCGCTTTCATTGCGTGTACTGGCCGGCGTTTCTGCTGGCGGCGGGGCTGCCGCTGCCGAAGACGGTTATGGCGCACGGCTGGTGGCTGTTCGAGCAGGAGAAGATGTCGAAGTCGCGCGGCAACGCGGTGCATGCCGAGCCCATCCAGCGCGTGGTGGGCACCGACGGCCTGCGCTACTTCTTGCTGCGGGAGATGGTGTTCGGCCAGGATTGCAGTTTTACCTACCCGGCGCTGGTCACGCGCTACAACAGCGACCTGGCCGATGACCTGGGCAACCTGGTTACGCGCACCCTGGCGATGATTGAGCGCTACTTCAAGGGTGAAGTGCCCTATCCCTCGGCCATCGCCGACCGCTCGCCGAAAGACCGGGAAGTGGCCGCTGCGGCGGAGAAGACCATCACCAGCTTGCTGGAGGCTTTCGACCGCTACGATTTCTCGCGCGGGCTGGAAGCCGTGTGGGCGCTGGTGGCCCGGGTGAACAAGTACATTGTGGAGACCGAGCCCTGGGAGCTGGCGGAGGACGAGACGAAGCGCGCGCGGCTGGCGACGGTGTTGTGGACAGCGGCCGAAGGGGTGCGTGTTGCGGCCGTGCTGCTGGCGCCGGTGATTCCCAGCGCGGCGGAAAAAATCTGGCAGCAACTGGGATTCGACGCGGAGCTCGCCGCCGTGCGGCTCGACACCCTCTGCTGGGGGCAGTTTCCCACCGGGCAACGCATTCGCCGCGCCGAGCACGTTTTCCCCAAGCTGGAGAAGGGTCCGGCGGTGGAGCAACTTCGCCGGCTGGAGGAAGGGTTTGCCGCCCCGGCCGCTCAAGGAGGTGCTGTGGGAGTCGAAGAGAAGAGCTGGATCGGAATCGAGGAGTTCGCCAAGGTGGAGATGCGGGTGGGAGAAGTGCGCACGGCCGAGCGGGTGCCCGGCGCCACCAAACTTCTCAAGCTGATGGTGGACATCGGCCCCGAAGTACGGCAGATCGTGGCCGGGATCGCCGAGGTGTACACGCCGGAGCAGTTGCTGGGCAAGAAGGTGGTCATCGTCACTAATCTCCAGCCGCGGAAGATTCGCGGGGTGGAATCGAACGGGATGATTGTCGCCGCCACGGCAGGGGAGACGGGCCGGCCGGTGCTGGTGACTTTCACCGAGGACGTGCCCGTGGGCGCCCGCCTGAAGTAGCTGTCCGTGGCTTTCACCGATTCCCACGCGCATCTGGATGACGCTCGCTTCGAGGAAGACCGGGCCGCGGTGCTGGAACGCGCGCGCCAGGCGGGAGTCGAGCGCATCCTGGCCATTGCCAGCGGAATCACGGCGGCTGATTGTGAAAAGACACTTCGTCTGGCTGAGCAGCACGATTTCCTCTGGGCGGCAGTTGGGCTGCATCCCCATGAAGCGCGACATGCGAGCGACGAGTTGCTAACGGCGCTCGCGCGCTTGGCCGAGAATCCTCGCGTGCTCGCCTGGGGAGAAATCGGGCTCGACTACCACTATGACCACTCGCCGCGCGACGTCCAGCAGGCGGCCTTTCGCCAGCAATTACAACAAGCGCGGGCGCTGAAGCTGCCGGTCATCATCCACTGTCGCGAGGCCTGGGACGACGGCCTGCGGATTCTGGAGGAGGAGTGGGCAGCGAGCGGCCTGGGCGGCATTCTGCATTGCTTCAGTGGAGACACGGAGGTCGCGCGGCGCGCGCGCGCGTGGGGCTTCTTGATTTCCTTTGCCGGAAACGCTACTTTTCCCCGGGCTGACACTCTGCGGGGGGCGGCGCGCGCTGTTCCGCTGGAGGCGCTGCTCATTGAAACCGACTGCCCCTATCTGGCGCCGCAATGCGTTCGGGGCCAGCGCAACGAGCCCGCCTTTGTTACGGAGGTGGCGGCGACGCTGGCTGGCTTGCACGGCATGAGCCGCGAAGAAATGGGGGCGCGGACAAGCGAGAACTTCTTGCGGCTGTTCCCGCGCGCGCGCCCGTAAACGGAAAGGGAGGGCACGGTCATCGAACCGGTCGTGAACAGCAAAGCGGCAATGGAGATCGCCGAAGTGTTTGATCTCGTCCGGGCTGATCTGGACGGGGTCGAGGCCGCGCTCGGTCGCCAGAGCGAGTCGGCCATCGAGCCGGTGGCGCGGGTGGCGCGCTACTTGCAAAGCAGCGGGGGCAAGCGCTTGCGTCCGACGCTGCATCTTCTGGCGGCGGGCCTCTGTGGCTACCAGGGCGGGGCTGCCATTCGTTTGGGGGCTGTTCTGGAGCTTGTCCACACGGCCACGCTGGTTCACGATGACGTAATTGACGACGCCGCCACACGTCGCGGGCGCGCCTCCGCCAATCGTCGCTGGGGCAACTCGCTGGCGGTGCTGGCCGGCGACTGGATTTATATGGAAGCTTTCCGGCTGGCGCTGGAGGAGCGCAGCCTGCGCATCCTGGATATTCTGACCGAGTTGACGCAGATGATGGTCGAGGGCGAGCTGATTCAGCTCACGCAACTGGGCCGCGCGAGGGTCAACGAAGCCGAGGCGCTCGACATCTCCCGCCGCAAAACCGCCTGCTTGTTTTCGACCTGCCTACGTCTGGGCGCGGTGCTGGGGAAAAGACCGCCCGTCGAAGAAGAGCTTCTGGCTCGCTATGGCCTCCAGGTGGGAATGGCGTTTCAGATTGTGGACGACCTGCTGGATTTTATTGCGGAACCCGAGCGGCTGGGCAAGCCGGTGGTCAACGACCTGCGCGAAGGCAAGGTGACGCTGCCACTGGTCTATGCGCTGGAGAAAGCCCCGGCGGAGGCGCGGCGGAAGGTGGAAACGGTGCTGGAGGAAAAGGAGTTCCGCTCCGTGAAGCCGGAAGAGATTATCGCCCTGGTACGGGAGAGCGGAGCGGTGGAGCGGAGCCGGGCGCGGGCAGCGGAGTTCCTCGGCGACCTGGCGGAGTGTCTCGACCCCTTCCCGGAATCCTCCTACAAGAGGGCGCTGGAGTCGCTGCCGCACTTTGTCCTGCACCGCGATTACTGAACCGAGCCTCTGATGCACGTGGGGGAAAAAGAAACCGAGATCAAGTTAGAGGCGCCAGACCTGCCGGCGGTACGGCGGCGGCTGCGCGAACAGGGCTTTCGGGTGCGCCAGCGGCGGAGGTTCGAAGACAACGTCCTGTTCGACACCGCGGAGAAGATGTTGCGGCGCAGTGGCTTACTGCTCCGCCTGCGCAGCGCCGGCGGCCGGCACTGGCTGACTTTCAAAGGACCCGCACAGGAATCACGCCGGTACAAAATCCGCCAGGAATTTGAGAGCGAGCTCAGCCACCCGGTCGCTGTCCGCACGGTGCTGGCGAGCCTGGGCTTGGCGCCAGGCTTTCGCTATCAGAAATTCCGGACGGTGTATCGAGCTCGGGGTGCGCGACAGGGCGGGGAAGTGATGCTCGATGAAACGCCCATCGGCACTTTTCTTGAGCTTGAAGGCCGCCCGGCCTGGATTCTCCGCGTAGCGCGCGGTCTCGGGCGTAGGCCAAGCCAGTTCATCACGCGTAGCTATGCCGAGCTGTACGC
>JBOGNW010000120.1:0-4961 GCA_050747425.1 Candidatus Acidiferrales bacterium | reverse complement strand
CCGCCCGAAAGCGTGGTCGCCGACTGCCCCAGCTTCAAGTAGCCCAGCCCGACGTCCAGCAGCGTTTCAAGGCGCGCTTCGATCTGCGGGATGTTCACAAACTGCGGCCGCACGTCGGCCACCGTGGACTCGAGCACGTCGGCGATGGACAACCCTTTGAACTTCACCTGCAGCGTCTCCTGGTTGTAGCGACGCCCGCGGCAAATCTCGCACCTCACGTACACATCCGGCAAAAAGTTCATTTCGATGCGCCGCAGCCCGTCCCCCTGGCAGGCCTCGCACCGCCCGCCCTTGACGTTGAAACTGAACCGCCCCGCCCGGTAGCCCCGCTCGCGCGACTCCGGCAGCATCGCGAACAGCTCCCGCATCGGCGTAAACACGCCCGTGTAGGTCGCCGGGTTTGAGCGCGGCGTGCGTCCGATGGGCGCCTGGTCAATGACGATGACTTTATCAATGTGGTCGGCGCCGAGAACGCCGCGGTGCGCGCCCGGTTCCTCGGTGGCACGGTAAAGCCGCCGTGCCAGCGCCCGGTAGAGAATGTCGTTCACCAGCGTGGATTTCCCCGAGCCGCTCACGCCGGTGACGCAAGTGATAAGCCCGAGAGGGAACCGCGCTTCAATGTTTTTCAGATTGTGTTGCCGCGCTCCCTGCACCGTCACAAACTTGCCGTTGGGCGCGCGGCGCCGCGCGGGCAGAGCGATCTTGAGTTCGCCGGTTAGGTAGCGCCCGGTGAGCGAGTCCGGGTGGCGCGCGATGGCGCGCGGCGCACCCTCGGCCACCAGGTAGCCGCCGGCGGTGCCGGCCCCGGGGCCGAGGTCAATCACGTGGTCGGCGCGCCGGATGGTTTCTTCGTCGTGCTCGACCACGATGACCGTGTTGCCCAGGTCGCGTAGTTCTTCGAGCGTCCCCAGCAGGCGGGAATTGTCGCGGTGGTGCAGCCCGATGGAGGGCTCGTCGAGCACGTAGAGCACGCCGCGCAGCCGCGAGCCGATCTGCGTCGCCAACCGCACGCGCTGCGCTTCACCGCCCGAAAGCGTGGCCGCCGAGCGGTCGAGCGAAAGATACCCCAGCCCCACCTCCAGCATGAACCCCAGCCGCTCGCTGATTTCGCCCAGCAGGCGCCCGGCAATCTGCCGCTGGCGCGGGGTGAGTGCTCGCTCGATGCGCTTGGCTGTCTTGAGCGACTCCGCCACCGACTGGCCGGTGAACTCATCAATCGTAACCTCCGCCACCCGCACCGCCAGCCACTCCGGGCGCAGCCGCTTGCCGCGGCAGATGGCGCACTCCGTGGCCGACATGAACTGCTCCATCCACTCCCGGTAGTCCTCCGATTGCGTTTCCTCGTAGTTGCGGCGCAGCAATTCGAGAATGCCGACGAACCCGCGCCCGCCGCCGTTGCGCCCGCGCGAGCCGTAGAGCAGCAGGTTCTGCACCCGCCGCGGCAATTCTTCGAACGGCTTGTCGGGGTCGAAGCCGAAACTTTCCCCTGCGTAGCGCACCGTGCGCTCGAAGTAGGTCGAGCTGCCCCCCGGTCCCAGCCCACCTTCAAACAGCGGCTTCGACCAGTCGCTGATGACCTTGCCCGGGTCGAAGTCGTACTTCGACCCCAGCCCGTGGCAGTCCGGGCAGGCTCCGTAGGGCGAGTTGAAGGAAAAGCTGCGCGGCTCGAGCTGCGGCACGTTGATCCCGCAATCGGCGCACGCCAGACGGCTCGAGTAAAGCGTCTCCCCGCCATCCACCACCGCCACCGTCACCAACCCGCCCGCCAGCTTGAGCGCCGTCTCCAGCGATGCTTCCAGCCGCTTTTCGATCCCCGCCTTCACCAGCAGGCGGTCCACCACCACTTCGATGGTGTGGTTGCGGCGGCGATCGAGCCGGATAGGCTCGTCGAAAGTGCGCAGAACACCGTCAATACGCGCCCGCGTCCATCCGCTGCGTCCTAACTGCCCCAGCTGTTTGCGGTATTCCCCTTTCCGCCCGCGCACCACCGGCGCCAGAATCATGATGCGCGGCGCCTCCCCGTGGTCGTTTTCGCCCAGCTCCAGGATGGCGCGCACGATTTGTTCCGTGGTCTGCCGGGCAATGGGTTTCCCGCAGCGCGGGCAGTGCGGCGCCCCGAGGGAGCTGTAGAGCAGCCGCAAGTAGTCGTAGATTTCCGTAATCGTGCCCACGGTCGAGCGCGGCGAGCGCGACGTGGTTTTCTGCTCGATGGAAATAGAGGGCGAGAGCCCTTCGATGGAATCCACGTCGGGCCGTTCCATCTGGTCGAGGAACTGCCGCGCGTAGGCCGAGAGCGACTCCACGTAGCGCCGCTGCCCCTCGGCGTAGAGCGTGTCGAAGGCCAGCGACGATTTCCCCGAGCCCGACACCCCCGTCAGCACCGTCAGCGTTTGCCGGGGAATCGAGACGTTGATGTTCTTCAGATTATGGGTGCGGGCGCCGCGGACGGCGATGTGCGTGATGGCCACCGGCAGAGTCCCTCAGCGAGCTTCGCGCAGACTGAGCGAACCTAGCAGAATAGCCTGCGTCCCCCAGGAAGTCAAAAGCTCGAAACGGCCGCGAAAACTTTAGGGGCTCACCATCACGCGTCGTCTCTTAGGGCTTACACCGCTGGACTCGTCCACCGCCACATGCAAAACAGAATGGTCATTCGCCGACGCCCAGGTGATGGTGTGGGTCTCGCTGGTGCTGCTGGAAATCTTGTAGTAGCTGCGTCCGTTGATGTTACTGGCCGCCCCGCCCCCGGTGGTACTGATGCTGTTGACGCCGGTCAGTCCACTCTCGGTGCCGGGGTTCACATCTGTCTCCGCCCCATTGATGTCGAAGTGCAGGTGCTCGCTGGCGGAAAGGCCGCTCAGGGTGGTTGAGCCATCCGTGCCATTGGCGCAGTTCTGAGTGGAGCTGTTGAGCGAGAACGTCTTACCCGCCGCCACCGTGAACTCGGCCAGGCCCACAGTCTTGGCCGTCACGTTAGAGCTAATGGTGACGGTGACCGTGCTCGAAGTTGTAAGCTGCGTCGCCAGTTTCGAGGCCCACAGAGAGGTCGTAACTCCTGCCGCGGCTGTTGTCCCTTGCGTCCGCTCGCGCAAGAGGGTGTAAGTGTTTCCTGCACTGTCGCTGACGGAGTGGAATGTTCCATCCGTGCAGCTAGTGCCGTTGGTCGGGTTGTCGGTAGCCGCCCAAACAATCAGGATGCTACCCGCCGCAATGGTGGCCAAAGGGCTGACCGATAAGCTGCCGTCGCTGGTTTTCTCCTGCGCAGTTCCGCGCGCGGAGACGAAAGTCCACGCCGCCCAAGCAGGCTGCGCCGCCAGTAGGAACAGAGCCAGCAGAAGAAGCCGCAGCCGCATCAGATTGCCCTCCGCAGCGTGAGCTCCACGCCGTACAGCCGCGCCGTCGCCCCCAGCGTGTCGGAGGCGTGGCCCGGGTCGCGCAGAACCCGCAGGTGCAGCATCTCGCCTGCTGCGCAGCCCGTGATGGTGATGGAGGTGATGTTGGCTGTGTTCATCTGGTTCGCCGTGGCCTTGGCAGCGTCCGTTACCGTGTTGGCGCTGTTGAAGGCAGGATCGTCCGTCTCGGCATCGGCCACGCAGATGGTCTGCACTTGCCAAACGACGTTGTTGGTAGTGACGGACGTGAACCAGAAGAAAGTGATGTCAGTGTTCCCCGTCCAATCTCCGGGCAGCAGGTAGGCCATCTGCACCGCATTGGTGGCGCTGTCGAGAAAGTCGGCGACGCCCTTGGTGGTATTCGTCCCCGCCACACAGGCCGCCGTCGGCTCCGCTTGCGCCGGATCGTCGTCCCAGTTGAGTGTCGCCGTCCCCGCGACGCAGGTGGACGCCGGAATCCAAATCTTGCTCGGCTGCGTGATGATGTTCCCTGTGGCCTCGGCGTCAATTGTCTTGTTGGTCAGGGTGTCGGTCGTATCACGCCCTACAACCACGCGGTTAGTGCCGTTGTTGCCAAACTCCAAAGTGTTCGAGGTGGAGTCGTAGGCAATCAATCCGTTGGCGGTCGGGCTTAGGCCAGCGGCAGTCGGCACCTTGAAATCCGTAGCCGCGCCGAAATCCACGCTGCCATCGCCGGTCTTGATGGCGTAGTTGGTCGTTCCTACACCAGCCTGGTTCTGGATGAGCACACCGTAGTTGTTAGTAACAGTACCCGCTACCTTGACGTTGGTAAGGGCGATGAGTGAGGCCATATCGGTAACTGTACCCGCTCCCGTATCCGCTTGGGCAAATCCAGACACGCCAACCATCCGCGTCACCGTTCCCAATGCATTGAGGTAAGCTTCGCCGTCGACCCCAATGACTTCCGTGCGAGTTCCAGCGGCGTGCGAGGCCAGCGCCACAATCTGCGTACCAAACACCGAGTTCGTTCCTGTGTCATCCTCATTGAGGGCAGCAAAGGCCACTGTCTTGGTGGCCGAGTCTAGGACGCCAAAGAAGTTCTGTGAGTTGGTAGCGTAGCCCTGATAACCCGCATTGAAACTGGTATGCGCGGGCCCAGAATAGATGCCCCACTGGGTGCTAACAGGGTTGGTGGGCGTCACGCGAAAGGCCGTTATGTCGGCGTCCGCCGTGCTCACCTCCATCAAGTTCCCGCCTGTCGGGTTCCCCACCTGCTGCCGCACAAGAAACTGACTGCCCGTAGTGAAGGCTGACTCAAAGCTGAACGTGGCCGTCTCAGTGGTGGCGTCCGAGGTGAGGATGGTAGCTGCTGTGGGAGCGGCCAACTCATCCCAGCGCAGGCCAGCCACTCCACCCGTATCAAGGTTGCTTGCGGCGCCGTTCTGGCACTTGCGGAGCACGTTGGTGTCGCTGGTGACCGAAATCCAGAAGTCCCCCGCGGCACAGGCAGGGTCGCCAGCCGCTTCGGTGAACTCCAAGCGGCGGTCAATGGTTACGGTTCCTGTGAGGGTGGGAGAACCTGCACGCACGGCGGCACCCGAGGTTCCGGTC
>JBOGNW010000119.1:0-13906 GCA_050747425.1 Candidatus Acidiferrales bacterium | reverse complement strand
GTCATCGGGGTGAAGTGCTGGGTCTATCGCGGCGAAGTGCCGAAAGCCAAAGTGCGCCGGGAAGAAGTGGAAGTCCCGGCCTTCGCGGGTGTCTAGAGGATTGCTTCGATGTTGATGCCGAAAAAAGTCAAGTACCGCAAGCAGCAGCGGGGCCGGATGAAGGGCAAGGCCTACCGGGGCAGCTCGCTGGCTTTCGGTGAGTACGGGATCAAGTCGCTCGACCCCGCCTGGATGACGGCACGGCAGATTGAAGCGGCGCGCGTCGCCATCTCTCGCGCCACCAAGGGTGGAAAGATGTGGGTGCGGGTTTTTCCCGACAAGCCCTTCACCAAGAAGCCGGCCGAGACGCGCATGGGCAAGGGCAAAGGCCCGGTGGAATCCTGGGTAGCGGTCATCAAACCCGGGCGGATACTGTTCGAGGTAGAAGGCCTACCGAGAACTGAGGCGCAAGACGTGCTGCGGCTGGCGGCGCAAAAGCTGCCGGTACGGACGGCGTTCGTAGCTCGCCACGCGGCTACGGCGTAGCCCGGAGAGGCAGGCAGGAATGACGGCGGAAGAGTTGCGACAACTGAGCCCGACGGAGCTCGGGGTGCGGGAGAAAGAGATGCGAGAGCAGTTGTTTCGCCTGCGCTTTCAGTTAGCGGCGGGACAGGTGGAAAGCGTGAAAAAGATAAGAGTGGTACGGAAAGATTTGGCGCGATTGGAAACGGTTCGGAAAGAACGGGCGCAAGGGAGCGAGCGATGAGCGAAGCGCGGGAGGCGACGGCGGCCCAGCCGCGGCGGCGCCAGCAGCGCGTGGGGCAGGTGGTGAGTGCCCTGATGGACAAGACCATTGTGGTCAAGGTGACTCGTCAGGCGCAACACCCCTTCTACAAACGCGTCGTGCGTCACCGGAAGAAGTTCTACGCCCACGACGAGCGCAACCAGTGCCAGGAAGGCGACTGGGTGCGGATTGAAGAGACGCGCCCGCTCTCCAAGCTGAAGCGCTGGCGGCTGGTCGAGGTCTTGGGGCGAGGAGGCAGCGGGGGGGAAAAACGCCCATGATTCAGATGCGAACCCGCTTGACGGTGGCCGATAACTCCGGCGCCAAACGCCTGGGCACCATCCACCCTCTGGGCGGGCACCTGCATCTCAAGGCGGGGCTGGGCGACATCGTCACCGCCTCGGTAAAGGAGGCCGCGCCCGACAGCGCCGTCAAGAAGGGCACGGTGGTGAAGGCGGTGATTGTGAGAACGCGCAAAGAGCACCGGCGGAAGGATGGCAGCTACATCCGCTTCGATGACAACGCCGCCGTGCTCATCAACGAGGCGGGCGAGCCGGTGGGGACGCGCGTCTTCGGGCCGGTGGCGCGGGAGCTGCGGGAGCGCAAGTTCTTGAAAATCGTTTCGCTGGCGCCGGAGGTGTGGTGATGGCCTGGGCGTTGAGCCTGCGCAAGGGCGACCACGTAAAAGTGATTGCCGGGCGCGACAAGGGCAAGAGCGGCCGGGTGCTGGCGGTCAACCTGGGGAAGGGCACCTGCACCGTGGAGCACGTCAACATGGTGAAGCGGCACACGCGTCCCAACCCGGCCAAGCAGATCAAGGGCGGGATTGCCGAGCGCGAAGGCCCCATCCATGTCTCGAACCTGATGGTGCTCTGCCCCGGATGCGGCAAGCCCACGCGGCCGCGGCACCAGTTTCTGGCCGACGGCAGCAAGGTGCGCGCCTGCCACCGCTGCGGGGCGACACTCGAGAAGTAGGCGAGGAGAGGAAAGAATGGCACGGAGCCGGTTGCAGGAGCGCTACCGGAAAGAAGTGCGGCCGTGGCTGCGCCAGGAGCTCGGCTATCCGAACGACATGGCGGTGCCGCGGCTGGAGAAGATTGTCATCAACATGGGGCTGGGAGAAGCGTTGCAGAACATCAAAGTCATTGACGCGGCCGCCTACGAGTTGGGGCAGATTAGCGGGCAGAAGGCGGTTGTGACCCGGGCGCGCAAATCGATCGCCAACTTCAAGCTACGCAAGAACGTGCCCATCGGGGCCTGCGTGACCCTGCGGGGCGCGCACATGTACGAGTTTCTCGACCGCCTGATCAATATGGCCCTGCCGCGGGTGCGCGATTTCAAAGGACTGTCCGGCAAGGCCTTCGACGGCCGCGGCAACTACACACTGGGATTGCGCGACCAGCTGGTCTTTCCGGAAGTGGATTACGCCCGCGTCGACAAAGTCCGCGGGATGAACATCACCGTTGTCACTACGGCTCGCACCGACCAGGAAGCCCTGGCGTTGCTCAAACAGATGGGCTTGCCGCTGCGCGACTAGAAGGAGAAAACCTTGGCGACTACTTCTCAGGAGTACAAAACGCGGAGCCGGAAGCCGAAGTACAAGATCCGTCTGCGGCGGCGCTGCCGGCTGTGCGGGCGTCCGCGCGGCACCCTGCGCAAGTTTCAGCTCTGCCGCATCTGTTTCCGGCTGCGGGCGCTGCGGGGCGAGATTCCCGGCGTGGTGAAGGCGAGCTGGTAAGAGGAGAGCGATGGGCGTAGCGACCGATCCGATTGCTGACATGCTGACTTCGATCCGTAACGCGCTCGGGGCGCGTCACGCCAAGGTGGATGTCCCCGCCTCGCGGGTCAAGGGCGAGTTGGCCCGCGTGCTCAAGGAGGAAGGCTTTCTGGCCGCCTACAAGGCGATTGACGAGCAAGGCCGCAAGGTTCTCCGCCTCTATCTGAAGTACGGTCCGGACAAGGAGAGCGTGATCAGCGGCTTGCGGCGGGTGTCGCGGCCGGGCCGGCGGGCCTACCGCAAGCGCGACGAGCTGAAAGCCGTCTTGGGCGGGCTGGGCATCAGCATCGTCACCACGCCGCGAGGCATCATGACCAGCCGGCAGGCGCGGCGGCAGGGCGTGGGCGGCGAAGTCTTGTGCGAGGTGTGGTAGGGAGCCATGTCGCGGGTGGGGCGAAAAGCGATTGAGCTGCCGAAAGGCGTAAGCGTCAAGCTGGGCGAGGCGGCGCTGGAAGTGCAAGGCCCCAAGGGCACGGTGGCCGCGCTCCTGCCGCCCGGTGTGCGCGCGCAGCAGGAGGGCAACGCGCTGGTGCTGCGCCCGCAGGGCACGCCAGAGGGGCCGGTGTCGAAGGAAGCGCTCGACCGCCTGACCAAGAGCGAGAAAGCCTGCTGGGGGTTGGCGCGGGCGCTGGCCGCCAATGCGGTGCGCGGGGTGACGGAAGGCTTCTCGAAGGACCTGGAAATCGTCGGCGTGGGCTACAAGGCGGAAGTGCAGGGGCGAAAGGTGCTCTTCAGCCTGGGCTACTCGAAGCCGGTCGAGTTTTCAATTCCAGCGGGCATCGAAATCAGCATCGAGAAGCAGACGCGGGTGAAAGTGAGCGGGATTGACAAACAGTTGGTGGGGCAGGTGACGGCGAACATCCGCGCGCTGCGCCCGCCCGACCCCTACAAACAGAAAGGCGTCCGCCGCGTCGGCGAAGTGCTGCGCAAGAAGGCTGGCAAAGCGGCGGCCACGACGACCAAATAGCCATGCGATTCGGACGAGCGCGCAAATCCGTAGCCAAGCTGACCCGGGCCGAGCACCGGCGGGTGATCCATCGCCGCGTGCGCCAGCGGGTGGAGGGCGAGCCGGCGCGGCCGCGCCTGAGCGTTTTCCGTTCCGCGAAGCACATTTATGCGCAGGTAATTGACGACGCGGAGGGCCGCACTCTGGTGTCGGCTTCTTCGCTCGACAAGCAAATCCGCCCGCAGGTGCGCTACGGCGGCAACGTGGCGGCCGCCAAGGCGGTGGGGCGGGCGCTGGCCGAGCGGGCCCGCGAGACGGGCATCACCCGCGTAGTCTTCGACCGCGGCGGCTTTCAATACCACGGGCGGATCAAGGCGCTGGCCGACGCCGCCCGGGAAGCGGGGTTGGAATTCTAGGACGATGAGCAAAAAAGGCTTGACGGACCGTATGCAGCGACAGAAACCCATCGATGCCAGTGGCCTGATGCTGAAGGAGTTTGTAGTTTCCATCAACCGCGTCACCAAAGTGGTGAAGGGTGGGAAGAACCTGAGCTTTTCGGCGCTGGTGGTGGTGGGCGACGGCCAGGGCACGGTGGGCGTCGGGTTGGGCAAGGCGCGCGAAGTGCCCATGGCCATCCGCAAGGGAATCGAGCTGGCGAAGAAGCGCCTGCTCAAGGTCAACCTGAAGCCGCCCACGATTCCC
Organism: Candidatus Acidiferrales bacterium; assembly: GCA_050747425.1. Taxonomy (GTDB): domain Bacteria; phylum Acidobacteriota; class Terriglobia; order Acidiferrales; family 2-02-FULL-67-57; genus CAYTXK01. The sequence goes on along the minus strand of JBOGNW010000119.1, from coordinate 9,718 downwards.
CATGTGGTGACCGGCGGCTACGAGGCCAGTCAGGTGCTGCTCAAGCCCGCCCCGGAAGGCACAGGCGTCATTGCCGGCGGCCCGGTGCGGCCGGTGATGGAAGCGGCCGGCATCCAAAACGTCTTCACCAAAGCCATTGGCAACACCAACCCTCACAACGTGGTGAAAGCCACGCTCGATGCCCTGCTGCAACTGAAAGACCGGCAGGCGGTGGCGCAGTTGCGGGGCAAGGAAGCGCAGGAGTTGTAATCGGCCATGGCGCGGCGAAAGACCGGGACGCTGAAGGTTAAGTGGGTGCGGAGCTGGATCGGCTGCACAGAGAAGCAGCGGGAGACAGTGCGCGGGCTGGGCCTGCGCCGCCTGCGGCAAGTGGTGGAGCGGGCCGACACGCCGGCAGTGCGCGGCCTGGTCAAGAAAATCCCACATCTGGTGGAGATTGTGGAGGAGTAGCGAATGGTTGAACTGAGCCAGTTGCGCCCGCCGCGCGGTTCGCGTAAATCGCCCATGCGCGTGGGCCGCGGCATTGGCGCCCGCAAGGGCAAGACGGCCGGGCGCGGCAACAAGGGACAACTTTCGCGCTCGGGGACGCGCCGCCGGCCGGGATTTGAAGGCGGGCAGTTGCCGCTGCACCGGCGGCTGCCCAAGCGCGGGTTCCACAACCAGTTCGGCACCGACTACGCGGTGGTCAACGTCGCTTCGCTCAATGCCTTTGCCGCCGGGACCCACGTGACCCCCGAAGCCCTGCGGGAACGCGGCTTGGCCCACGGGCGCCGCCCAGTAAAAATCCTGGGCGACGGTACGGTGAGCGTCAGCCTCACAGTGACTGCGCACGCCTTCAGCGCTTCGGCCCGGCAGAAAATCGAGCAGGCGGGCGGAAAGGTCGAGCTGGTCCGGCCGGCGGGCGGCTAAGCAATGAAGTTCCTCGACGCCATCCTCAACATTTTCCGCATCCCCGACCTGCGCAAGCGCGTGCTGTTTACGTTGCTGCTGCTGGCGGTCTACCGCCTGGGAGCGCACATTCCCACGCCGGGAATCAACCCCGACGCCCTGACCCAACTCTTCGAGCGCTACCGCGGCACCTGGCTCGACCTCTTTGACATCTTCTCGGGCGGCAACTTCCGCCGATTCTCGATTTTTGCCCTGGGCATCATGCCTTACATCACCGCCTCCATCGTCCTGCAGTTGCTGACGGTGGTCTGGCCCTACCTCGAGCGCTTGCAAAAAGAGGGAGAGCTCGGCCGGCGCAAAATCACCCAGTACACCCGCTACCTGACCGTGTTTCTCGCCGGCTTCCAGGCGCTGATGATTGCGCTCACCATGATGCAACAGGCGGCGGCCGAAGGTCTGCCGCTGGTGATCAACCCGGGAATCGGATTCCTGCTTACGGCCGTTCTCACTCTCACCACCGGCACCATTTTCATCATGTGGCTCGGTGAGCAGATCAGCGACCGCGGCATCGGCAACGGGATGTCGCTCATCATCTTTGCCGGCATCGTGGTGGGCCTGCCGGGGGCGGTGCGCGAGGTCTATTCGAAAGGCTTTGAGACCGGCGAGTGGCAGCTCTATCACCTGCTGCTGCTCGTGGTGCTGATGCTGGCCGTGGTGGGCATCATCGTCATGGTGGAGAGCGCCCAGCGGCGCATCCCGGTGCAGTACGCCCGCCGGGTGGTGGGGCGGAAAGTTGTGGGCGGCACCATGACCTATCTCCCCATCCGCGTCAATGCGGGCGGCGTCATCCCGGTGATTTTCGCCAGCTCGGTGCTTGCCTTCCCGCAGACTATCGGCGCGATGTCCCCGGACAACTACTACCTGAGAGAGTTCACGCAGATGCTGGCCTGGGGCGAGCCGCTCTACACCCTGCTCTACATCTCGGGGATTATCTTCTTCTCCTACTTCTACGTCTCCATCATTTTCAACCCCGACGAGCTGGCCGACAACATGCGCAAGTGGGGCGGGTTCATCCCCGGCATCCGGCCCGGGCGCCACACCTCCGAATACGTGAACACCATTCTCACCCGCGTGACTTTTGTCGGGGGTCTCTACCTGGCCATGATTTCCATCATCCCCGAGTGGATGATTTCTGGCATCCATCTGCACCACCTGCCCAGCTGGCTCGGGGGCCAGTTCATTGACGCCACCTTCCCCCGCTGGCTGCTGGAAGGGCTGGGGGTGAACTTCTACTTTGGCGGCACCTCGCTGCTCATCGTCGTGGGCGTGGCTATGGACACGGTGAACCAGATCGAAGCCCAGCTCACCATGCGCCACTACGAGGGCTTCACCACCCGCGGGCGCATTCGCGGGCGGAGGACCTAGCCGATGGCGGCCTCCAAAAAACTTTCCCGCCCGCTCATCTTCTTGGGCCCGCCCGGCGCCGGCAAGGGTACGCAGGCGCGCGCCGTGGCCGAGCGACTGGGCGTGCCGCAAATTTCAACCGGCGATATGTTCCGCGACCACGCCCGGCGCGGCACCGAGCTTGGCCGGCAGGCGAAAACGATAATGGAGCGCGGCGAACTGGTGAGCGACGACCTGGTGGTCGCCATGGTGGCCGAGCGCATCCGCCAGCCGGATTGCGCCGATGGTTTTCTGCTCGACGGCTTCCCTCGCACGCGGCCTCAGGCCGAGCAGTTGGAGAAACTCTTGGCGGAAAACGGCTGGCCGGGCGCGCTTGCCGTCAATCTGAACGTCAGTTATACTGATTTGATTCGGCGGCTCACCGGACGCCGCACGTGCGCTGTCTGCGGGGAGATTTACAATATTTACTCCCGGCCCCCCAAGCAGGAGGGGCGGTGTGACCGCGAGGGCGGCGAGCTCAAGCAGCGCGCCGATGACCGCGAGGAAGTGATTCGAGAGCGGCTGAATCAATACGATCGCGAGACCAAGCCGCTCGAGGAGTTTTATCGCCAGCGGGGAGCCTTGCTCGGGGTGCCGGGCGAGGGCACGCCGGAGGAGTTGACTCGTCGGCTGGTCGAGCAGCTCGAGCCGCGCCTGCTGGCGGGGGCGGAGAAAAGAGCATGATTACACTCCGCTCATCGGCCGAGCTCGCGAAGATGCGCGAAGCCGGGCGTTTGCTGGCGCGCATCTTGGAAACTTTGGCAGCGCGGGCCGAGCCGGGCGTTTCTACGCTCGAGCTCGAGGGCATGGCCGAGCGCGCCATTGCCGAGGCGGGTGCCGAGCCGGCCTTCAAAGGTTATCGCGGCTATCCTTGCGTGCTGTGCACGTCGGTGAACGATGAAATCGTCCACGGCATTCCCTCGGAGCGCAAGCTCGAGCGGGGCGACATCCTTTCGCTCGACCTGGGATTGAAGCTGGGCGGCTACTTTGCTGACACGGCCACTACGGTGGCGCTTGAGCCGGTGCCGCCCAGGCTGAAGCGGCTGATCGAGGTGACCCGCGAGGCGCTCGGGCGTGGCCTGGCGCAGGTGCGCGCGGGTGCGCACCTGGCGGAGGTCTCGGCCGCCGTGCAGCAGCACGTGGAGGCCGCAGGCTTCAGTGTGGTGCGCGAATTCGTCGGCCACGGCATCGGCACCGAGTTGCACGAGGAGCCGCAGGTTCCGAACTATGTAGACACGGCGAAGGGCCGCGGGCCCAAGCTGGCCGCCGGCATGGTGCTGGCCATTGAGCCCATGGTTACCACGGGCTCGCCGGTCGTGAAGATGCGCCCCGACCGCTGGACGGCGGTTACCTCCGACGGCAGCTTTGCGGCGCACTTCGAGCATTGTGTGGCCGTGACCGAAAACGGGCCCTGGGTTTTGACCGAGCCATAAACGAGGACACAGGAGGCGATGGCCAAAGAAGACGCGATTGAAGTGATGGGCACGGTGCTGGAAACCCTGCCCAACGCGATGTTTCGCGTCGAACTGGAGAACAAGCATCAGGTGCTGGCCCACATCTCGGGGCGGATGCGCAAGCACTTCATTCGCATCCTGCCGGGCGACCGCGTGCAGTTGGAGTTGTCGCCCTACGACCTGAGCCGGGGGCGCATCACCTATCGCTTCAAGTAGGAGAACGATGAAGGTTCGAGCCTCAGTGAAGAAGATGTGTGACAAGTGCAAGATCGTCCGCCGCCGGGGCGTGGTGCGGGTGATCTGCGTGAACCCCAAGCACAAGCAGCGCCAGGGGTAAGGAGACAAGAATGGCACGCATCGCCGGAGTGGATCTGCCGCCGCAGAAGAATATCTGGATCGGCCTGACGCGCATCTACGGCATCGGGCAGTCGCGCTCGCAGGGAATCCTGGCGCAGGCGCAGGTGGAGGCGTCGAAGAAGGTCAAAGACCTGACGGAAGACGAAGTCACGCGCCTCCGCCAGGTGATTGATGAGCAGGGGAACGTGGAAGGCGATCTGCGCAAAGAGGTCAGCCAGAACATCAAGCGCCTCATCGAGATTGGCTCTTACCGCGGGCTGCGGCATCGGCGCGGCCTGCCGGTGCGCGGCCAGCGCACCCACACCAACGCGCGCACCCGCAAGGGACCGCGGCGCCACACCGTGTCTTTGAAGCGCAAAGTGCTGGGGAAGAAGGGCTAAGGGAGGCATCGAATGGCCAAGGAAGCCAAAGCGGCGGCGGCCGCGCCGGTCAAGCCGACGCGCAAGAAAGAGTTTCGCAAGAAGCGTGAGAAAAAGCACGTGCCGGTGGGCCTGGTGCGCATTCAGGCGACCTTCAACAACACCCAGGTGACCATCACCGACCTCAATGGCAACGTGGTCGCCTGGTCCAGCGCCGGCTCGGTGGGTTTCAAGGGTTCACGCAAGGGCACGCCCTATGCGGCGAGCCAGGCGGCGGCCGCGGCCGCCAGCCGCGCCCGCGATGCCGGTATGCGCACCGTGGAAGTGCAAGTGAAAGGGCCGGGCTCGGGGCGCGAGTCGGCGGTGCGGGCGCTGGTGGGGGCCGGCTTGCAAGTTACCTCCATCCGCGACGTCACGCCCATTCCGCACAACGGCTGCCGGCCGCCCAAGCGCCGGCGCGTGTAGGAGATTTTCGAGGAGGCAGGAGGAGAAGTGGCTCGATACCGAGAAGCGGTTTGCCGGCTCTGCCGGCGCGAAGGCATGAAGCTCTACCTGAAGGGAGAGCGGTGCTTCACCGAGAAGTGCGCCATCGAGAAGCGCAACGTTCCGCCAGGCATGCACGGGCGGGCGCGGCGCCGCGCCGGCGCCGCCTACGGCGAGCAGTTGCGTATGAAGCAGCGCGCCCGGCGCATCTACGGCTTGCTGGAGCGGCAGTTCCGCAATCTGTTCGAGAAGGCGGAGCGGGCGGCGGGAAAGACGGGCGAGAATCTGCTGGTGCTGCTGGAGCGGCGGCTGGATACCATCGTGCAGCGCAGCGGCTTCGCCAGCTCGCGCCCGCAGGCGCGGCAACTGGTGCTGCACGGCCACGTGCGGGTGAACGGACGCAAGGTCAACATCCCTTCCTATCTCGTGAACGTGAACGACGAAATCACGCTGAAGGACAAGATGAAGGAGAATGCGGCGGTGTTGCAGGCCCGCGACCTGACCGGCCGGCAGACCACGCCCAGCTGGTTGCAGGTGGACCGCGAAGCGCTGCGGGCGCGGGTCACGAGCCTGCCCAAGCGCGAAGAGCTCATCACGCCGCCGGTTTCCGAGCAGTTGATCGTTGAACTTTATTCGAAGTAATACCTAAAAGGAGCCATTATGTGGAAAGGGTTTCAGAAGCCCAAGCGGTTGGCGGTGGAAGTAGAGACGCTCACCGACCGCTACGGGAAGTTTCAGGCGCAGCCGTTTGAGCGCGGGTTCGGCACCACCATCGGCAACGCTTTGCGACGCGTGCTGCTGAGCTCGATTGAGGGCGCAGCCATCACCGCCGTCAAGATCGAGGGTGTGCTGCACGAGTTCCAGTCCATTCCGGGCGTGGTCGAAGACGCCACCGACATTATTCTCAATCTGAAGCAGATCCCGCTGCGGCTGCACAATCCCGAGGCGGTGAAGACGGTGACCGTGTTTGCCGACAAGCCCGGCGAGGTCACTTCAGGAATGATCGAAACCGACGCCGACGTCGAGGTGCTCGACAAAAAGGCCTACATCGCTACGGTGGGCGAGGGCGGGAAGCTCTCCATCGAGATGCGGGTCAAAAACGGCCGCGGTTACGTGAGCGCCGACCGCAACTTCGACGACGACCTGCCCATCGGCTACATCCCCATCGACTCGGTGCACTCGCCGGTGCGCAAGGTGAACTTCGCGGTCGAAGCGGCGCGTCTGGGGCAGATGACCGACTACGACAAGCTGAATCTCGAAGTGTGGACGAACGGCGCCCTCAAGCCGCAGGACTCGGTCGGGCTGGCGGCCAAGCTACTCAAAGACCATATGAGCATTTTCATCGCCTTCGAAGAGGAGTTGCCGCGCGAAGAAGCGGCGGTGGAGCGCTCCTACGATCCGCGCCAGGAGTATCTCGGGCGCTCGGTGGATGAGCTCGAGCTCTCCGTGCGCGCTTACAACTGCCTGAAGAACGCCAACATCCGCACCATCGGCGAGCTGGTGCAGCGCAGCGAGCAGGAAATGCTGCGCACCAAGAATTTCGGCCGCAAGTCGCTCAACGAAATCAAGGAGCTGCTGGCGCGGATGAATTTGCAACTGGGGATGAAGATTGACGAGCAGGGCCGCATCGTCTGGCCGTCGCCCGAAGCCGCCAAGCCCGAGGGCGAAGAGCAGCCGGCCCCCTCTCTGTAAGAGCGAGAACTCGGATGCGCCATCGCAAGGGCTACAAAAAGATGGGCCGCGCGCCCGCGCACCGTCGCCAGACGCTGCGCAACCTGGCGACCAATCTGCTCGAGCGCGAGCGCATCACCACCACGCTCGCCAAGGCGCGCGCTCTGCGCCCGCTGGCCGAGAAGCTGATTACGCTCGGCAAGCGCGACACCTTGCACGCGCGCCGGCAAGCGGCGGCCTTTCTCCTGCATCCGCCGGTGGTGAAGAAGCTGTTTGCCACGCTGGCGCCGCGCTTCGCCGACCGCCCGGGGGGCTACACCCGCATCGTGCGCGCCGGCTGGCGGCGCGGCGATGGCGGCGAGGTTGCCATACTCGAGTTGATCGGCTCCGAGCTCAAACCGAAAACGAAGAAGAAGGAAAAGAAAGCCGCCGCGCCTGAAGCCACTCCCGAAACTCCGCCCGCCGCTCCCACCGGCACCAACATTCAAACCGGAATCTAACTGGCCTCCTGGTCCGTGGCGGCGGGCACAGACGCTCGTCGCGCCTGGCGGCGCAGCAGCGCGAGGGCCAGCAGGATTCCCGCGGCGTCGAGAGCGATGTCGGTCGCTCGCGCCGTGCGCGGCGGCGCGAAGAGCTGAAAGAGTTCGTTTAACCCCGCGAAGATCAGCCCGACAGCCAGCGTACGCAGAGCCCACGACCACCGCCAGAAGGCTTCTTCGCCGCGCCGCCAGAGCCGCCACAGCAGCAGGCTCAGCACGAAATACGCCGCCACATGCCCCAACTTCCAGAGGGCGAGGTTCAGACGGTTGAGCAGTGCGGGCTCGGCGAAGTCGGGGAGGAAGCGCCGGGCAATCTTGGCCAGGAACAGTAGCGGGTCGTTGACGTGAACGAGATTGGAGGAAAGCAGCGCGACCAGGGCGATCCAGAGAAAAATTGGCAGGAGATGACGCAGCCCGAGGCTTCGGTTGCTGGCAGACGAACTCTCCGGGTTGGTGCCAATGCTCATTCGGGGGACGAGAGTTTATTCGAGGCGGTAGTTGGGGGCTTCCTTGGTGATGAAGACGTCGTGGACGTGGGATTCGCGCAGGCCGGCGCCGGTGACGCGCAGGAAGCGCGCCTTTTGCTGCATCTCTTCGATGGTGGAGCAGCCGCAGTAGCCCATGCCGCTGCGCAGCCCGCCAACCAATTGCTCGACCAGCGCCGCCAGCGGACCCTTCGCGGGCACGCGCCCTTCGACGCCTTCGGGGACGAGCTTGGCGCCGTCGCGCGAAATAAATTCGCTGCGGTCTTCGCCGGCGGCGCTCGGCTGCACAGCCTCCTGCGCGTAGCGGTCGGCGGAGCCCGAGCTCATAGCGCCAATCGAGCCCATGCCGCGATAGGACTTGAAGCTGCGCCCCTGAAAGAGCACGGTTTCGCCGGGGCTTTCATCGGTGCCAGCGAAGAGCGAGCCAATCATCACGGTGGAAGCGCCGGCGGCGACGGCTTTGGCGACGTCACCGGAGTAGCGGACGCCGCCATCGGCAATGACGGGGATGCCGAACTCGCGCACGGCGCGAGCGCAGTCGGCGATGGCAGTGAGCTGCGGGACGCCGGCGCCGGTGACGACGCGTGTGGTGCAAATCGAGCCCGGGCCGACGCCGACTTTGACGGCGTCTACGCCCAGGCGGGCGAGGTCGCGCGCGCCCTCGGCGGTGGCGACGTTGCCGGCCACCACTTGAGCCTCCGGCAGGCGTTGCTTGATTTCGGTGACCGCGGCCAGCACGCGCTCGGCGTGGCCGTGCGCCGTATCTATGACCAAGACGTCGACATTGCGTTTGGTCAGCTCTTGGGCGCGCTCGAGGAAGTCGCCGGTAGCGCCCACGGCGGCGGCGACGCGCAGGCGGCCGTGCTCGTCCTTGGCGGAGCGCGGGTACTGGAGCTTCTTTTGAATGTCTTTGACGGTGATTAACCCTTTGAGCTCGTTATTGGTGCCGACGACCAGAAGTTTTTCTACGCGGTGCTGTTGCAGCAGGTGCTCGGCGTCTTCGAGCTTGGTGCCGACGGGGACGGTGATCAGATTTTCTTTGGTCATCACCTCGCGGACGGCGCGGCGGGTGTCCTGCTGAAAGCGGAGGTCGCGGTTGGTGACGATGCCGAGGAGTTTGTGGCCGTTGGTGACCGGGAGGCCGCTGATGCGGTACTTGCCCATCAGGGCGAGGGCTTCGGCGATGGTGGAGTCGGGGCGAATGGTGACAGGGTCGACGATCATGCCGCTCTCGGAGCGCTTCACTTTGTCCACTTCCTCGGCCTGGCGCTCGAGCGAGAGGTTGCGGTGGATGACGCCGAGGCCGCCCTGGCGGGCGAGCGCAATCGCCAGGCGCGACTCGGTGACCGTGTCCATGGCGGCGCTGACGATGGGAATGTTCAGGCGCAGGCGGCGCGTAAACCAGGTGGTGGTGTCGGCTTCAGCGGGGAGCACGCCCGAGCGCGCGGGGACGAGCAAGACGTCATCGAAGGTAAGGGCTTCCGGCGGCGGAGCGTCGAGCATCGGCACTTTCTCCCGGTGGGGATGGATTGACCATTGTAGGCGCGTTGCGCGGCGGGGTCAATCGCGCTCCGGGGTGTCGTCGTCTTCGGGGCTGCGGGCGTCGGGGCGGGCTTTGAGGTGGTCGAGCCAGATTTGACGATAAAGGGCGTTGGTTTCGGTGCTTTCCGGAGGGCTTTCATCCATTCTTTTTCCTTTTGGACGCGGGGCTGGTTTTGGGAGAGTAGCGCGGCCAGGTAGCCGACGGCGTAGGCCTGCTTCGAGGTGAGCTTGCTTTTCTTGGCGGCGTCGATGACCTCGCCCAGCAGGCGCTGGACATCTTCGGGGTACTCGTAAGGAACAGGGTCGGCCAGATGCCGGCGACGCGCCTGAATCTCGGGGCTGTGGAAGACGCTGTAGACTTGCAGGGGGGGTCCAGTTTCCGACCGCCGCATCTCTTTGAACTCAAAGGAGTTTTTCGCCGAAACTAGTCTCATTTCGTGTTGCCCTTCGGTTGTTCCAACTAATTGAACGAGAAGGACTTCCTGGAAACTAGTTTC
>JBOGNW010000118.1:0-3189 GCA_050747425.1 Candidatus Acidiferrales bacterium | reverse complement strand
GTGTTTATGGGACACTGCGGGCCGCGAGGGCACGCCGGTGAGCGCGATAGTCTTTCTTTTTGGCCTCTGCGTCGGCAGTTTCCTCAACGTCTGCATTCATCGCCTGCCCAAAGGCGAATCCATCGTGCGTCCTAGCTCGCACTGCCGTCACTGCCAGCGCGCCATAGCCGCCTATGACAACGTCCCACTAGTCAGCTATCTCCTCCTGCGCGGCCGCTGTCGCCACTGCCGCGCCGCCATTTCCCCGCTCTACCTGGCCGTGGAGTTGCTGACCGGCCTCGTTTTTCTTCACGTGTATCTTCGCTTTGATTTTTCCCCAGCAGCGCTGAAGGCCGTGCTGCTGGCGAGCGCCCTCATCGTGCTCGTCTTCTCCGATTTGCGCGACCGGCTGCTGCCCGACGTCATCACGCTTCCCGGCATTGTTGCGGGATTTCTCTTCGCCCTGTGGCTGCCCGTACAAGACGGCACCGCCGCTGTGCTGCTGTGGCGACTCGCGGGCTGGGAACCGTCGGCTGTGATGCTGTCGCTGATAGAGGCGCTGCTGGGCGGTCTCGTCGGCGCCGGGTTGCTCTACGGCTTGGGCGAGCTTTGGTACCGCCTGCGCAAGGTCGAGGCCATGGGCCTCGGCGACGTCAAAATGATGGCTATGGTCGGCCTTTTTTTCGGCCTCAAGCTGACGGTGCTAACCTTGCTCCTGGGCTCGCTCGCCGGCAGCCTCATCGGCGGCGCTTACATCCTTCTGGCCCGCAAGGGCACTCAGTACGAGCTTCCCCTGGGCACCTTCCTGGGCCTCGCCGCCCTCATCGCTCTCTTCTGGGGGCCGCTCCTTATATCGCGTTACTTGGCGTTGTTACGCTAAAACCAGCGGATTCAGGCAACCTTCGGCTTGCTTTCGCCCATCTGGGAGAGTAGACTGGTTTGCTAGAGGATGGTGGCACCCGTCCTCGGAGGTGACCTGCAATGCGGAAAGTGCTACCGGCGCTGATTATGATTCTCACCCTCACGGGGCTGGCCTGGGCTCAGGCCACCGAAGAGCCCTCCCTGGCCGAGATCGCGCGCAAAGTACGCGCCGACCGCGCCAAGAAGAGAGCCACCAAGATCCCGATGTTCACCAACGAAACCGTGGCCCAGATGGGCGGGACGGTTTCGACAGTAGGGGAAGGAACCCCTGCCGCGGCTGAGGGCGCGGCCCCGCCGGCGGAAGGGACACCGGCAGCGGAAGTCGCCGCGGCCGCAGGGGCAGCGGCGGGAGCCGGCGCAGCGGCCGGAGAAGCAGCGGGCGGCGAAAAGGAATGCGAAGAAAAGTGCTGGCGCGACAAATTCCGCGACCAGCGCGCCAAGATCGCCACCGCGCAGAAAGAACTCGACATCTTGCAGCGGGAGTTCAGCCTTGCCCGCACCCAGTATTCCTCGGACCCGAACCAGGCGATGCGCGACCAGTACTCGAACACCACGGCCGGCGGCCGCGACCTGCAAGACAAGCAGAACCAGATCAACGCCAAGACCACCGAGATTCAGCAGCTCCAGCGCGGGCTGGCGGACCTCGAAGACCAGCTGCGGCGCGCCGGGGGCAAGCCCGATTGGGCGCGCGAGTAAGCGCGAGGACGGACTCTTCTTTCACTATCCTTGAGTTTCTTGCCTTCTGAGGCGATGGCACCCGACTGCGTCGCGTCCCCGCCGGCCTGCTCCATGATTCAGAACGCTGTTCTGCGCCGCCTGCGGGAGCTCAACCTGCCACGGGGGACGAAAATCCTCGATGCGCCCTGCGGCAGCGGCGCGCTGGCCCAAGCGCTGGCCGGGGAGGGCTTCGAGGTTTGGGGCGCCGACATCGAGCCGGACGCACACACCTGGCTGGGCGAGCGGTTCCACCTGGCCGACTTGAACGCTTCCCTGCCCTGGCCGCCGGCGAGCTTCGATCTCGTGCTCTGCATCGAAGGCATCGAGCATTTGGAAAACCGCTTTCACTTCTTGCGGGAGGCGCATCGGCTACTCGCGCCGGCGGGCCGCCTGATTATCACCACGCCGAACACAGTTTCTTTGCGCTCGCGGGTGCGATTCTGGGGCAGCGGGTTCTTCCACCGCGACCCGCGGCCGCTGGTGGAGGCCGGGCGGCATCCACTGCACCACATCGGGCTGCTAACCTATCCCGAGCTGCGCTACTCGGTGCACACCTCGGGCTTTCGCATCGTCGAGGTCGGGCACACGCACACCAAACCTGTCAGCTACCCCTACGCCTTCTACATTCCCTGGATGTGGCTCTATACACGGATTTCGTTCCGCAAGGAAAAGGACGCCGCCCAGCGGGCCCACAACCGGGAAATTCTTAAGACGCTCTTTAGCCCCTCGCTGCTCTTCGGCGAAAACTTGATGGTCATGGCCGAGAAGGGGAACCAGTGACATCTGGTGCCGACTGGCGCGAGAGCAAGTGGCTGTGGAAACTTGCGACTGCCCTCCTCCTGCTGATGGCGTCAAGCTTGGCCGGAGTGGCGCAAGAGCGGGAGACCCGCGCAGAACTTTTCGTCCAACTCGGCCCGTCTTTTTTCTCTGACAGGTCGGCCCTCGTCCAAATCCCATTTTTCGACATCCCCACGGGTTCCATAGTCTTTTTTCCGTCCCGAAGAGCGGATTCCCTCGCTACCGCCACGCGCTTGTTTGTGGGGCTTCGCTACTACTTCACCCGAGACGATGCCGTCGAGGCCGGTTATTCCTTCACTGCCACCGATTTCTCCGAAACCGACGAGATCATGGTCCCTCTCGGCACGGTGGAGTTCACCATCACTGTGCCGGCTTCCACCGTGGTTACCTCATTTAACTACGTCCGGTATTTCCGACACAGCCCTCGCTACGGGTTTTTTGCTACGGGGGGCCTCGGCTTCGCGCATTTCAGCGGCTTCCCCTCGCCGACGAAATTCAGCGGTAACCTAGGGGCAGGGGTCGACATCCGTCTCCGCCCTCACGTTGCGCTGCGCGCAGAATACAGGCTGTTTCTGATGGATAGGCCCAAATTCCGGCAGAACAATCTACTAGGCGGCCCGGGTTCCCTTGGAGGCATCATGCAAAACCACGCCCCTTCAGTTGGGATTGTTCTCAAGTTCTAGCTATTGTGTGGCTGATGGTCGTCGCCGAGAAGGTGTAACCGGTGACCTCTGCTGCCGAATGGCGCGAGAGCAAGTGGCTCGTCGCAATTGA
>JBOGNW010000117.1:0-7806 GCA_050747425.1 Candidatus Acidiferrales bacterium | reverse complement strand
TCTTTTACAGCTTCAGTTACAGCGGCAAGTTCAACCTCTTCGACTGGAGCGTCTACTGGTCGGACACGATAGCGCGGGTGCTGCTGCCGGCGCTCTTCCTGCATTTCGCGCTGGCCTTCCCGGAGCCCAAGGCGTGGTTCGCGCGGCGGCGGTGGCTGTTCGGCCTGCTCTACCTGCCGGCCGCGGTCCTGGGGGTGGCGCACGTGCTGACCGTGGGGGCGCCGCTGCTGCCGCCTTCGCTTGAACTCTTCGGCGTCTTTGACCGCATCGAGCTGACCCATCTGGCGGTTCTGTTTCTGCTGGCGGCGGGCGTGTTCGAATACACCTACCGCACCTCGACCAACCCGCTGCTGGCCCAGCAGATGAAACTGGTCACGCGCGGCACCTGGCTCGCCATCCTGCCCTTCTCGGCTTTCTACGTCCTGCCCATCTTCCTCGACCCCGAATACGTTCCCAACGACTGGATGAAGCTTTCGACGCTGTCGCTGGTTTTCATCCCGCTGACTTTCGGCTACGCCATCATCCGCTACCGGCTGATGGACGTGGACATCATCTTCCGCCGCGGCGTCGCCTATACGCTGGCCACGGCCGCCATCGGCGGCCTTTACTTCGGGCTGGCCATCGTGCTGGCCGAGGGGCTGCAACTTCGGGTCGGCCTGGGCTCCGGCGGGGTCATCATCGCGCTGATTATTGCCGCAGTGTTTTTCGAGCCCATCAAGAACTGGACGCAGATGCAGCTCGAGCGCCTCTTCTACCGCGAGCGCTTTGACCTGCGGCGCACGCTGGAAGGCTTCGGGCGCGAGCTCTCGAGCGAGGTCCACCTCGACCGCCTGATGGAGAAAATCCTTGACCGGCTGGCGCGCACTCTGCCCATGGAGCGCATCGCCATCTTTCTAGAAGACGAGGACCAGCCCGGCCGCTATCGCCTCGCCCGCGGCCAGGGAGTCGGCCGGCAGCGTGCGGGCGCCGTGCTCACGCTTTCGGAGCCCATTGGCGCCGGCCACCTCTACGTGGAAAGCGGCGCGGCCGAGGCGCCTCTCGATCCCCCGAGCCAAGGGCTGCTCGAAGACTGCTCTCTGAACTATCTCATCCCCTGTCGCATTCAGCAGCGCACCATCGCTCTGCTGGCGCTCGGCAAGCCCACCGGCGGGCTGCTGACCAGCGAAGACTTGGAGCTGCTGGAAACCCTGGCGGATTACCTCGCCATCGCGCTCGAGAACGCGCGTCTCTACGCGCGCCTGGAACAAAAAGCCGAGCAAATCGCGCAACTGAAAGACTTCAGCGAAAGCATCCTGGAATCCACCAGCGTCGGCCTGGTGGCGGTGGACCCTGAGGGCTGCATCGAGTCCTGGAACAGCTCCATGGAGCGGCTGATGGGAAGGCCGCGGGCGGAGGCTTTTGGCCGGAGACTGGCGGAAGTGCTTCCCGCCGACCTGGTCGAGGAGGTGGACGCGCGCAAGCGGGACGCGCGGCCGAGCTCCCTCTACCGCTTTTACCTGACGCGCCCCGACGGGCAGCGCCGGGTCACCAATATCGCCCTCACTCCCCTGATCAGCAAGCAGGGACAATCCATCGGGCGGCTGCTCATCTTCGATGACGTCAGCGACCGCGCCCAGTTCGAAGACCAGCTCTTGCAGGCCGAGAAGCTGAGCTCGATCGGGCTGCTGGCGGCGGGGGTGGCGCACGAGGTCAATACCCCGCTGGCCGTCATTTCCAACTACGCCCAGATGCTGGCCAAAGAAACGGCGCCGGGCGACCCGCGGGCGGCGCTGGTGGAAAAGATCGTCAAGCAGACCTTCCGCGCCTCGGAGATTATCTCCAGCCTGCTGAATTTTTCCCGCACCGGCCCGGCGGAATTTTCCAGCGTGGACGTGAACCAGACCCTGGCCGACACGCTGGCGCTGGTCGAGCCCCACCTGCGCAGCACCCAGGTCCAGGTGGAAACAGAGCTGGGGGAGGACCTGCCGCCCATCCTGGGCGACACCGGAAAACTCCAGCAGGTGTTCCTGAACCTTTTCTTCAACGCCCGCGATGCCATGCCCAAAGGCGGCCGGCTCAGGGTGCGCACCGCCCGCCAGAACTCCCGCGTGCAGGTGGAAATCGGCGATACCGGAGTCGGCATTCCTCCCGAAAACCTGGGAAAAGTGTACGACCCCTTCTTCACCACCAAATCCACCGGGCGCGGCACCGGGCTGGGGCTGGCAGTCACCTACGGCATCGTCCAGGAGCACAACGGCTCCATTCAGGTGAGCTCGCGGGCCGGCGAGGGCACGACTTTTCTGCTGGAATTCCCGGCGCTGGTACGGGCCGCCGAGGTGAGCTGACATGGCTGCGGAAAGACCCCATGTGTTGATTGTGGACGACGAGGCCGACGTGCGCGAGGCGCTGGAAGCCTTGCTGAGCTCGGCGGGCTTCGCGACCAGCTTTGCCGTGGACGCCGAGTCGGGACTGAAAGCCATGGCCGAGCACGTCCATGACCTGGTGCTGCTCGACATCAAGCTGCCCGGCCGCAGCGGCCTGGCGGTGTTGCAGGAATTCCGCCGCCTCAACCAGCAGCTCCCCATCATCGTGCTCACCGCACTCAAAGACATTGACGTGGCCCGCGCCGCCTTCAAGAACGGCGCCCAGGATTACCTCCCCAAGCCGTGGGACGCCGAGGAGCTGATCGCCCAGATTCACCGGGCGCTCGAGCGGCGGAAGCTGCTGGAGGAAAACACCCAGTTGCGCCGGGCGCTCAAGGCGCGCTATCGCCTCGAGAACATCGTGGGCAAGAGCCAGTCGCTCGAGAAGATTTTCGATCTCATCGAGCAGATCGCCCCCACGCGTTCCACCGTGCTCATCAACGGGGAGAGCGGCACCGGCAAAGAGCTGGTGGCCCACACCATCCACAATCGCAGCGGGCGCACCGAGTTTTCCTTCGTGCCGGTGAATACCGGCTCCATGCCCGACGACCTGCTGGAATCCATTCTCTTCGGCCACGTCAAAGGAGCCTTCACCTCGGCCATCGCCTCCAAGAAGGGGCTGTTCGAAGTGGCGCACCAGGGGACCATTTT
Organism: Candidatus Acidiferrales bacterium; assembly: GCA_050747425.1. Lineage (GTDB taxonomy): Bacteria > Acidobacteriota > Terriglobia > Acidiferrales > 2-02-FULL-67-57 > CAYTXK01. The sequence continues at coordinate 4,753 of JBOGNW010000117.1, read as the reverse complement.
CTTCGATGAAATCGGCACTGTGGGGCCGCAAACCCAGGCCAAACTGCTGCGCGTCATCCAGGAAGGGGAATTCATGCGGCTGGGCTCGAACGAGACCATCAAGGTGGACGTCCGCATCCTGGCGGCCACCAACGTGGACTTGAAGAAGCAGGTGGCCGAAGGGCGGTTCCGCGAAGACCTCTACTACCGCCTGAACGTCATCGCCCTCTCGCTGCCGTCGCTGCGGGAGCGGCGCGAGGACATTCCCTTGCTGGTCGAGCATTTCATCCAGAAGTATTGCAGCGAGAACGGAAAGCCGCCGCGGCGCTTCACCCCGGAAGCCATGCAGCTGCTGATGGACCATCGCTGGCCCGGCAACATCCGCGAGCTCGAAAACGCCGTCGAGCGCGCCATCGTGCTCTCGGCCGGGGAGGAAATGGATGCCGCGCTGCTGCCGGATGAAATTGCCCGGCCGCATTTGCTGGGCGTGGCGCCCCACGAGCAGCGCCCGCTCTTCGACATTGTGGACGACTACGAGCGCCGCGTCATCCTCGACGCCCTCGACCGCTCCGGCGGCTCGCAGACCGACGCCGCCCGCCTCTTGCAGGTCCCGCTCTCCACGCTGAACCAGAAAATCAAGCGCCTCGGCATCTCCAGCCGCCGCGGGGCCGGGCGCGAAAGCGAAGCCCGCGTCCCCAGCTAACCAGCCGGGGAGGGGTGGTGGTGGCTGGCTTTACTTCTTCTCGGGTGAGGCGAGGCGACCAAGCTCATCGAACCAGTGAAGCACGACATTCAACTGGCTGGACCCGGTGGCTTGCTCGTCCAGCTTGATCATGACGAAGCGCTGGCCGTCGGGGGCGACATCATAGTTCGTGGCGCGCGCCGTACCTAACTCGTACGGCCCTTCGAACAGCATCCGTGGCGTGCTAGCCTGGAAACCGGAGCGCGTCTGGACGGAGACGGCCATCAGCTTGTTTCCGTTTCGGTAGAATAACTCCCGGCCGTCGCGCGACCACACCGGTTCAGTGCCTCCTTCGGTCGAAATCTGCCACTTGCCCCCGGGCCCGGGATACGGCTGCACGTACACTTCCGGCTGCCCGGACTCGTTCGACATATAGGCCACCCAGCCGCCATCCGCGGAGAAGCGCGCGTACCGCTCCTCAAACGAGGTCTGCACAAAAGGTTGGGGTTTTCGCTCGCCCTCAAGCGGCAGGACCATGACATCGGAGGCCGTCGAAGAAGTTGACTCACGAAAGAGCACCCGCTGGCCGTCGGGCGACACCGAAGAGGCAAACTGCGGGCTGCCGGAAGTCGTCAGTCGCTCCTCAGGAGCGCTGCCGTCGGCGGCCTTCCAGAACAGGTTGGGCACTCCCGCCCGGTCAGAACTGAAGACGATGCGCTTGCCGTCCGGGGTCCAGAAAGGCACGAAGTTGCTGCCCTCGAACGTGAGCCGCGTGAGAGTCTGGCGTGCCAGGTCATAGACCCAGATGTCTGTTGTCGGGCCGCCAATCTCCACCGCCAGGCGGCTCCCGTCTGGGGACAGGCGCGGTCCGATAAACGCCCGCCGACCCTCCATCGCCGGCCGGGCCACTCCCTTCCGATCCACCCAGAAGAGGGGATGCTCCACTGCCCGGGCGCTGCCGGGCAGATAAAGGAGCGAACCATCCGCGGAAAGGTCAAAGTGCACGGCCCCGGTGCTGGGATTCATCATCACCCCCTCCACGACGGGCGCCGGAGGGCCTGTGACCTCAAGCCGCGTCAGATTGAAGGGCACGGCCAGCAGCGAGCCGATCCGCCCAAACACCAGGTGCCCGCTCGCGGCATAGTGCGCATTGGCGCCACCGTCGAACACCGTGCGCCGCTGGCCGGTTTCGGGGGAGTACACTCCAATGTGGGCGTCGTTGAAGCTGGCGAAGCTGGTCTCGAAGGTGAACAATATCGCCTTGCCCCCGGGCAACATCTGGGGCCAGCGGTGCGAGCGCTCTCCTTTGCTGCTATCGGGCTTGGTCACACCTTGCGGTGTCCCGCCCGCCGCCGGAACGCGGTAGAGGCCAGCCACAGGACTGGGAGTGAAGTAAATCATGTCATCCGGACTCCAGGTCGCCCCGCGGTTGGCGGCGCCATCGCAAAGCGTTGTGGGCGCGCCCCCGCGGATCGAGACTTTCTTTAGCTTCCCGCCGGCGAAGAACCCCACCCATTCGCCGTCGGGCGAAAAGAAGGGCGTGGTGGCGCCTTCGGTCCCCGGCATGGGTGTGGCTTGGAACTGGTCGAGCGACCGCAGATAAAGCTGTGCCGTGCTCTGCCGGCTGGCGACGTAAACCAGCCGCCGTCCGTCGGGAGAGATGGCCAGCAAACCCTGGTCGCCCGGGAATAGCGCATCCGGAGGGGTTATCGGAACGGCCAGCCGCGTCGGCGGGGCCAGGACCGTTCGCGTCGTCCGCCAGAGGCCCCCGAGAGAGACCGCCAGGAGAACCGCCAGCACGCCCGCCACCAGCCAGGGCAGCCGCTCCGGCCAGCCGCGAGCCGCCACGACCACGGGAGCCGCTTCGGGCGCCTCCGCCTTCCCCGCCAGCACTTCCTCCACAGCAATACGAGCCTCACCGATGTCGCGCAACCGCTGCCGCGGGTCCTTCTGCAAGCAGCGGCGCAGCAACTGCTGCACTTTCGGCGGCGTGCTCACCGGCAGCGTCGTCCAGTCCGGTTCGGCGCGCACCACCGCCGCCAGCGTGTCTGTGATGGTGTCCCCACCAAAAAGCTGCTTGCCGGTGAGCATCTCGAAGAGCACGCAACCAAAGGCCCAGATGTCGGCGCGCTTGTCCACGATTTTGCCGCGGGCCTGCTCGGGACTCATGTAAGCCGCCGTACCCAGCAAGACTCCGATGCGCGTGGCCGGCGATGTCAGGGTGGGGGTCTTGGAGATGTCTTCCTCCACTCCTTCGCTCTCGAAGGCCTTGGCCAGCCCGAAATCCAGCACCTTGACCGCCCCTTCGGGCGTGACTTTGACGTTGCCCGGTTTGAGGTCGCGGTGGACGATGCCTTTCTCGTGCGCCGCCTCCAGCGCTTCGGCGATTTGCCGAGCCGTCATCAGCGCTTCTTCCAGCGGCGCCGCTCCCCGGGTCAGACGCTCGGCCAGCGTCTCGCCCTCCACCAGCTCCAACACCAGGCAGCGGCGACCATCAGCCTCCTCCAGGCCGTGAATGACCGCGATGTGAGGGTGATTCAGCGACGCCAGCAGGTGTGCTTCGCGCTCAAATCGCGCCAGCCGCTCCGGGTCATAGGTAAAGGCATCGGGCAGAACCTTGATGGCCACTTCGCGGCCCAGACGTGTGTCCTGGGCGCGGTAAACCTCGCCCATCCCGCCCGCGCCCAGTTGCCCCACGACGCGATAATGCGAAATGGTTTTACCGACCAGAGACATTAGCGAGAGGACATCTTAGGCGCGCCCTCGAGGCAAGTCAACGCGGAGAAAATCCGGCGGCAACTAGAGGCGAAGCGAGACCAGTTGCCCGGCGGAGCGCGCGTCGAGCCGCCGCAGGCCGGCAGCGCGGGCGGCGGCCAGCGCTTCTTCGAACTCCTGCGAGCTGATGTGGCGGTTGATTTCGACGTAGTCTTGATTCGACACCTTTCCCGCCGGGTAGTACTGCGCCATAACGTTGACGTAAGTATCGGGGCTGATTTCTTCGGCCACCCAGCGCATGATCTCGCGCGTGCCGGCGATGCCGCCGGGCATCACCAGATGGCGCACAATTAACCCTCGCAGCGCCAGGCCGTTCTCATCCAACACCAGCTCGCCCACCTGCTCGTGCATGGCCTTGATGACGCGGCGGGCGGCCTCGGGATAGTTGCGGACCTTGGAGTAGTGCCGCGCCATTTCCGGGTCCCAGAATTTGAAGTCGGGCATGTAGATGTCCACCAGGCCGTCCATCAACTCGATGGAGTGCAGCGAATCGTAGGCGCTGGTGTTATAGACCAGCGGCAGGCGCAGCCCTCCCTCGATGGCCAGCGGCAGGGCTTCCAAAATCTGCGCCACCACGTGCTCCGGGGTGACGAAGTTGATGTTGTGGCAGCCCTCGGCTTCGAGGCGCAGCATCATCCGCGCCAGCTCCTCCGGCCGCACCGGGCGCCCGCCGCCCTCCCAACTGATGTCATAGTTCTGGCAGAAAACGCAGCGCAGGTTGCACCAGGAAAAGAAAATCGTGCCCGAGCCGTTCCAGCCGCGGAGACAATTCTCTTCGCCGAAGTGGGCGAAGGCGCTGCTCACCACCGCGTAGCGGCCGGTCTTGCAGACGGCGAATTTGTCCGCCAGGCGGTTGACGTGGCAGTCACGCGGGCAGAGCGTGCAGTCTTCCAGCGCCCCGAGCGCCTCCTCCACGCGTCGCTGGAGCTCCCCCGATTGATAGAGGCGCAGGTAGGCTGGCTCGAACTCGCTGCGCTTGACCCGCCTGCCTGCCCGACTTCTGTCAGGCGGGTCGGACGGGCAGGGGCGAAACATCATCCGCCTCCACAATTCCTCTGGCTTTTAGGGTAGGGCGGCGCTGGCCACAAGTCAATCGGCTATCAGCTACGGCGGTGAGCTGCCGGGCGCCGGAGTGGTAAGGCCGTGGCCGATGGGGTAAGCCTTGAGTTCGCCTTCGGCAGAGACAGGCAGGCTGATGGGCAGGTGGCCGGTGAAAGGAATCTCGCCAAAGACGGCGCGCACCATGGCGCGCTCGGCTTCGGGGTAGTCTTCAAAGGCCAGCGCGTAGGCCGGCAGCTCGGGGACGAATGACAAGAG
>JBOGNW010000116.1:0-4604 GCA_050747425.1 Candidatus Acidiferrales bacterium | reverse complement strand
GCGCTACGAAGAGAATCAGCTCGCCAATAGCACTCTGATTCTCGCCGACGCCCTGGAACGCGTGCCCAGCAAGAACATTGGCCGCGGCCAGTTTGTGATCGGCGATACCAAGGTTCGCCCGGCCGTGGGCAAGGAGTTCACTCCCGAGGAGCGTCTGGGGATTTACTTGCAGGTTTACAACCTGGCCGTGGACGAGGCCACCAAGAAACCCAACGCCACGCTCGATTACGCCATCACCCAGGGCGACAAAGTGGTGTTCAGCTACTCGGAGTCAACCGCCGACCTCGAGAATCCCGGGCAGCAGATTACCGTCGAAAAGGTTCTCGGCTTGGGCAGCTTTGCTCCGGGGCAATATGAGCTGCGCATCACGGTAACCGACAAGGTCGGCCAGCGCACCATCACCCCGTCGGCGACCTTCCGCGTCCGGGCTCGCCCGGGCTGAGCTCTCACTCGGCCCGCGCCAGCTCCTGGTCAATTACCTCGACGAAGTTCTCGAAGGGCTGCGCCCCGGAAAACAAGCGGCCGTTGATGAAGAAAGAAGGAGTGCCATTCAGGCCGAGCTCCAGGCCGAGATCAATGTCCTTCTGCACCGCCTCTTTGTAGGTTTCGCGGCTCACGCACTGCTCAAAGGCGCCCATGTTCAACCCCACCTGCCGGGCATAGGCTTTCAACTGCTCCGGGTCGGTCTTGGGCGAGTTCGAGTAGAGAAGGTCATGGTAGGGCCAGAACTTGTCCTGTGCCGTTGCGCAGCGCGCCGCCTCGGCCGCCCGCCGCGCGCCCGGATGCAGGGTGTCGAGCGGGAAATCCCGGTGGATCAGCTTCACCCGGTCGCCGTATTTCAGCAGGACTTGAGAGAGGGTCGGCTGCGCCTGCTTGCAGTAGGGGCAGTGGAAATCCTCAAACTTCACAATAGTCACCGGCGCAGTGGCACTGCCGCGGAAGGGCGCCCCCTCCACCGGCACTTCCACGCGATAGACATCCGGCGGCGGCAGCCGATAAACCACCTTGGCCTGGGCCCGCAGGGATTCGAGAAACGCTCCCTGGCGGGCGGAGCGTTTCTGCTCCCAGAGGTGCGAGCGGATGCGGTCGCGGAGCGCCGGCTCGTCCTTCCCCAAGCGCGCTTTGCTGGCTTCGTAGAAAGTCTTCACTTCCTCGTCGGTGATGGTTTCGATCTTGGCGTTCACTTCGGCCGCCACCAGCGCCTCCACCGTCAGCCCGCGCCGCGCGGCTTCTTCGGCCATGAGCTTGTCATCAATGAGGGCCTCGAGCTTGTCCCTTTTCAAGTTGTAAATCTGCTCTTGCAGCTTGGAGACGCTGGGGCCCACGGCCCGTTCGAGCTCGGCCGTCGTAATCACCTGGCCGTTGACCTCGGCCACTGGCCTCTGGCTGCGCGGAGTTTCGCTGGCAAACAGCAGAGCCAGCGCCACCAGCCCGGCCAGCAGCAAGAGAATCAAAATCGCTCGCATCGACACTCTCATCACCTCCTCCAGCGTACCATAAAAGGAGAGGCGGAGCGAGGAGCCCACGGGCGCCTCTGGGGCAGACGTGGCGAGAAAACACTGGCCTCCGGCGGCTGATTAAAATAGGCTTTCGGTTTGCAGACCCGGAGATGAAGATTCAGGTCAGCTTCCACGGCCTGCCGGATCGGGAACCGGTGGAGCGCGAGCTCCGCCGACAGGGGGCCCGGCTCGAGAAGCGCCTGGGAAAGTTTGCTCCCGACCTCGTGGACCTGCATGTGAGTCTTGCCCGGCGGGCGCGCCGGGGCGAGCCAGTGGTCGCCTCTCTGTCTCTCTACCTGCCGCCAGGCCAACTGCATGCCCGGGAAGAAGCGTCCCTGGCGGTGGTGGCCTTGAAGCATGCCTGCGCCGAATTGCTGCGAGAGCTCGAGCCCTTCCAGGCCAAGTTGCGTGGCGAGGACAAACTCCGCCGCTGGCGTCGCCGGGCGCGGCGCCCCCCGGCCTGACCGCCGAACCACAGGGGAACGACGAGCCTTGACATCCAGCCCGGGGCGGAGTATTTGCTGTCGCTCATAAGCTTTCTGGACCATGAAAAACTTCTACGAGTTGTTGGCCGCCACCACGGAGCGGTTTCCCTCGCGCCCCGCCGTCGAGGTGCAGCACCGCGACCGCCTGGAAGCCTTCACTTACGCGGAACTCCGCCGTCTGGCTGAGCAGGCCGCCGGCTGCCTGGAGAAGCACGGGGTGGCCTCCGGCGACAGGGTCGCCCTCCTGGCGGAGAATGACGCCTATTGGTGCGCTGCCTATCTGGGAGCGCTGTGCCTGGGCGGCGTCGCCGTGCCTCTGGATACCAACTACAAGGCCCAGCAGGTCTCCGCCCTGCTGCGCGACAGTGACGCGCAAGTGATTTGGACCTCCCCGCGCTTCTTACCGGTGGCAGAGGAGGCGGTAACAGTTTCAGGGGTTCGCTGCACGGTTCTCTTGCTGCGGGGCCCGGGCGAGGGTCGCGTGAGCCTGGAAGCGTTGGGGAAGGGAAGCGAAGCTCCCGCGCTCGCCCCTTGCCCGGCCGGGCCCCAGGACCGCGCCGTAATTCTCTACACCTCCGGGACCACCAGCGACCCCAAGGGTGTGGTGCTGACGCACTCCAACTTGATGGCGGAAGCCGAAGCCGCCCTCAAGGTCATCCCGCTCAAAGAGCAGCACTGCGTTCTGGGCGTGCTGCCGCTCTTCCATGCCCTGGCGCAGATGGCCAACTTGCTGGCGCCCTTCGCCGTGGGCGCGCGGGTGGTGTTCCTCGAATCGCTCAACACCACCGAATTGTTGCGCGCCTTGCAGGAGCGCCAAGTGACACATTTCGCCTGCGTGCCGCAGTTTTTCTACCTCATTCACCAGCGGATTATGCAGCAAGTGGCCGAGCGCGGCTGGCTGGCGCGCAAACTCTTCCGTGCGCTGCTGCGCTTGAACGCCGGCTTGCGCCGCACCGTGGGCCGGAATCTGGGGCCGGTTTTCTTCCGCCCGGTGCATCACATCCTCGGTCGCCAGATGCAGTTTTTGATCACCGGCGGCTCGCGCTTCGACACCGGAATTGGAGAAGACTTCTACGCTCTCGGCTTTACTCTCCTGCAAGCCTACGGGCTGACCGAAACTTCGGGCGGGGCCACGGCCACGCGCCCCGATGAGCCCTGGACCGGCACCGTGGGCCGGCCCTTGCCCGGCGTGGAGGTGAAAATTCTCCCCTCCGAGCCCGTCCCCGGCGAGGAAGCGACCGACGGCGAGGTGGCGATTCGCGGCCCCATTGTGATGGAGGGTTACTACAACCGCCCCGAGGCCACGGCCGAGGTCCTGCGCGATGGCTGGCTCCACACCGGCGACCTCGGCCGCCTCGATGAAGCGGGGCGGCTCCTCATCACCGGCCGCCGCAAAGAAATCATCGTGCTCAGCTCCGGCAAGAACATCTACCCGGAAGAGATCGAAGCCCACTACTTGCAAACGCCCTTCATCAAGGAAATTTGTGTGATGGGGTTGGCGCGCCCGGGCGAGCCGGCGGCCGAGCGCCTGCATGCCGTGGTGGTGCCCGACTTCGAGGTCTTGCGCGAGCGCAAAATCGTCAACGCCCGTGAGATTGTCCGCTTCGAGCTGGAAGGCTTGTCCATCCACTTGCCCGGCCCCAAGCGCGTTCTGAGCTTCGAGGTCTGGTCGGAGGAGTTGCCGCGCACCACGACGCGCAAGCTGCGGCGCTTCGAGATTGAAAAGCGCGCCCGCGAGCGCGCCGCGACGCCCGAAACAGCGGAAGCCGCCCCCGAAGACCGCCCCTTGAGCGCCGAAGAGGCCGCCTGGCAGGCCGACCCGCAGGTGGGGCAAGCCCTCGAAGTCATTCGCGAAGCCGCTAAACAGAAAAAACTCATCCGCGCCGACGACAACCTTGACCTGGATCTGGGCTTCGACTCCATGGAGCGCGTTGAGCTGATGACCCGGCTCGAGCAGGTCTTCGGCACCGACGTCCCCGACGAAACCGCCAGCCGCATCTACAGCGTGCGCGAGCTCATCGAGGCGGTGCGCCAACCCGTCGGAAGCGGCGGGCGGGTGGCGGCGGGCGGCGACTCGTGGTCACGCCTGCTCGACCCCTCCGTCGCTCCCGACCCGGAGGTGGCAGCGTTGCTGGCGCCCCGGTCGCCTTTTGCGCTGGTGTTGTTCGCGCTGATGAAAGCGCTCTATGCCTTCTGTTGGTTGTTCTTCCGCTTCCGGGTGGAAGGGCGCGAGCATCTTCCGGCCTCTGGCCCCTTCCTGCTCTCGCCGAATCACCAGACCTACATTGATCCGCTGTTTCTGGTGAGCGCGCTGCCGTACCGGCTCTTTCGTGAAGTGTATTTTGTCGGAGCTAGCGAGTTCTTCGAGACCCCGCTCATGCGCTGGATTGCCGGGCTGGCCTGTCTCGTGCCCGTCGACCCTGATAGGAACCTGGTGCGCGCCATGCAGGCCGGGGCGTACGGGCTGCGGCAAGGGCGCGTGCTGGTGCTGTTTCCCGAAGGGGAGCGCACCCCGGACGGCGAGGTGAAGCGCTTCAAGAAAGGCGCGGCCATTCTATCTCTGCACCTGCGGGTGCCGATTGTACCGGCGGCCTTCGCAGGTCTCTATGAGGTGTGGCCG
>JBOGNW010000115.1:0-7954 GCA_050747425.1 Candidatus Acidiferrales bacterium | reverse complement strand
GCTCAAGAGGAGCCGCGCGCCTACGGCGATACAGCCCTGCCGGAGCTGCTGGCCGAACTCGACCGTTTGCTGCGCCCTTACGTAGGGGACCCGCCGGAAGCCGTGGCGGTGGCCGCGGCCGATGAGGTGGCCGCCGTCGCCCGCCAACTGGTGAACGAAATTGAGGAGGTGGGTTACCGCGGCGACCGCCTGGGGCAGTGCGTACGGAATCTTTTCGAGTGCCTAGGGCTGGCGGAAGAAGGAGCCGAGCTTTCGCTCCGCTGCGGCGAGCGCCCCGATTCCCTTCTCCGCCCCTAAATTACTGCGACGGGGGCGGTTTTTTTTCCTCGGCGGGTTTTTCGGGAAGGAACAGGGCCGGATCCACGCCGACGTTGATCTCGTAATTCTGGATGGTGGATTCGCGCGTCAGCTTGCCGTTCTGGTAGGTCACCGCCTTGAAGGGCACGGTGAGCGCCCCCACGGGGCGGAAATCGGAGTAGAGAGTCTCCTCTTCCACCGCGCCTTCGAACGGCGAGACCGCCTGGTTGACTTTCTTCACGATGCGCCCGCTGCCTTCCTCGATGTAGAGCTTGACGGTATCGCCCTTCTCATCGGTGACCGCGATGACGTTCACCGGGCGGTCCTCCACGCGGGTGGCCTCCAGGAACTGCACCTTTCGCTTGCCCTCACTGGCTTCCAGCAACAGCGGCTCCACCGCCCGCGCCCGCGACTGCCGCAGATTCTCCACCTCCGCCGCCGGCATGTCCTGCGTGCCCGCCGGAGTTTTTTGCCAGCCGCGCTGCCCGTCGTAGACGATGGAGAAAACCCCGAAGGGAAGGGCCACGTCCTGGCGAATCTTGTTCGGCCAAACCACAAACACTTTCGCGGTAATGGGAAGCTCCCCTTGAGGTGTCACCTGGCGGATACGCATCAGCACGGATTGGTCGCGTAGCCCGCCCAGCGCTTCGAGGCCCCCGATGGCTTTAGTGGCGGTGGCGAGAATCTCCTGCCCGCGGGCTGAAGTTTCCGCCGTAGCCTCGGGGAGGACGGCGGCGGCGGGCTTGGGCTCGGGGATGGTGATGTCGAGGGTGTTGACCGAGCCCAGGGCCGAGAGCGGCTGGTCGAAATCCTGCTGGCGCCCGACAGCCAGCAGCACCAGCCTGTCCGGCTGCAGATGTTTCTGGGCCGCCCGCAGCACGTCGTCCGCGGTAACTTTTTCAATGTTGGCCTTGAACTTGTCAAGGAAATCGCGCGGGTAGCCGTAATACTCGTAGTTCATCAGGCGGCGCACGATTTTCGCCGTGGTGTCGAAATTGAAGACAAAGGAATTGAGGATGCCCTCCTTGGCCACGCGCAGCTCATCGGCGGTGACGGGCGCTGCGGTGATGCCGCGGATTTCCTTGATGACCTCCTGCGCGGCCCGCACCGTGCTCTCGGATTTGGTGTCGCAGCGCAGGTAGAACGTCCCCGGGTAGTCGTACTCGGCGCTCCAAGTGGCAAACACCGCATAGGCCAGACCCAAGTCAGAGCGCACATGGCGGAAGAGGCGCGAGGAAAGGCCCCCGCCCAGCACTTCTGCCATCACCGCCAAGGCGTAGTAGTCGGGGTCGTCGAAGCGGCTGCCGAGGTGCCCCAGGCGCCAATTGGTCTGATTGATGTCATCCTTCTGGATGAAGTTCACCGACCCTTGCCACTCGCTCGCGACCCCTGGCGGCGCCAGCGCGGCCACCTCGCCTCGCTCCCAGGAGCCGAAGTAGCGCTCCACCAACGCCTTTGCTTCCGCCGCGTCAAAGTCGCCCCACAGACCGAGCAGCGTAGTATTGGGATGAAAGCTCGCGCCATGGAGGGAAACCAGGTCGCTGCGGGTGATGCTGGCGATGGTGGCGTATTCGGTGTGGCGCGCGTAAGGGCTCGACGGTCCATAGAGCAGTTTGCCGAACTCGCGGTCGGCAATCTCTCCGACATCGTCGTTCCGCCGGGCAATGGCGGTCTGTTCCTGCACCTTGGCCAGCTCAATCTTGTCGTCGGGCAAAGCCGGGTTGCGCAGCAGGTCGGCCAGGATATCGAGCACCAGGGACAAGTCCGCTTTGAGCGCGAAAAAGGAAGCTGTGGCGGAGGTGGTTCCCACACTGGTTTCCACGGAACCGCCGACGTTGGCCAGCAAGCGGTCAATGTCTTCGCCGGGGCGGGTTGTGGTTCCACCGGTGCGCATCGCCTGGCCCAAGATGCTGGCCAACCCCACTTTGTCGGCCGGCTCGAAGCGGGCGCCAGTGCGCACCAGAACGGTGCCTTCCACCTTGGGCAGCGTGTGGTCTTCCACCAGGTAGAGCACCAGACCGTTGGGCAGCTCGATGCGCTCCACGTTGGGCAAGTGCAGGTCGCGCAGAGCGGGAAAATGCAGCTTCTTGTAGTGGGTCTGTGCGCGGGCCGGGGCCGCTGAGGCCAAGAGACTTGCCAGAACAACCAGCGCTGCCGCTGACAATCCCGCCCGGCGTTCCGCTACGCTCGCCCCTCTCATGGTTGGTTCTCCCCGGACGACCCGGTCTCCGGCACGATGTAGCCGACGGTGCGATTGCGGTCGGTGAAGTAGGTCTTAGCCACGCGCTGGATGTCCTCGCGGGTGACGTTGTCGATGGCCTCGAGCTGCCGGAAGAGGTTTCGCCAGTCTCCGGTTAGCACTTGATAGGAGGCCAACCGCTCGGCCAGCCCGCTATTGGAGCTGAGCTGGCGCACAAGCTGCGCGCGGGCCCGGCGCTTCACTCGTTCCAGCTCCTCCTCGCTGATTAGCTCCGTCTTCAGGCGCTCGATCTCGGCCAGCATGGCCTGCTCGTTCTCCTCGTTGGTGTGACCCGTGGTGGCAAACGAGTAGAACAAGAAAAGGTTCGGGTACTTCTCGCCCGGGAAGCCCGGAAAGCCGCCCGCCTCCACCGCCAGTTTCTTGTCCTGAACCAGGCTGCGGTAGAGGCGCGAAGTGCGGCCGGTGGAGAGAACGTCTTGAACGGCGTCGAAGACGGCGTTGTCCGGGTGACGCAAGCTCGGCTTGTGGTAACCGATCGCCAGGACGGGCTGGAACTGAGCATAGATTTTGGTGCGCCGTTCCCCCTCCTGGGGCGGCTCGAGGGTCCACACCGGATCGGGCACGGGGCCCGCGGGGATGCGGCCGAAATAGAGCTCGGCCAGGCGAATCACTTCTTTGGGGTCAACGTCGCCGACAAGGACGGCGGTCAAGTTGCGGGGCGTGTAGTAGGTGCGGAAGAAGCGCTCCGCCTGTTCACGGGTTACGCTTTCGAGGTCCGAGCGCCAGCCGACGCCGCTGCGCCCGTAGGGATGGGCCTTGTAGGCCACGGCGAGAAACTCCTCCACCAGGTCGCCGACGGGCTGGCTCTCCACCCGCAGCCGCCGCTCCTCCATCACCACGTCGCGCTCTTTGTAGAATTGCCGCAATACCGGGTCGAAGAAGGCCGCCGACTGCAAGGAAAACCACAGCTCCAACTTGTTCGACGGCAGGCTGAAGAAGTACACCGTGTAATCCCAGGCGGTGCCGGCGTTGAGGTCACGGCCGCCGTTCTGCTCGATGGCCTTGCTGTACTCCTCCGGCTCGACGAACTTCTCGGCCCCTTCTTCGGCCTGTTTGAAGGCCGCTTCGAGCTGCTTCAGCCGCTCCGCGTCGGCCAACTCTCTTTTCAATCGCTCCGCCTGCCAGGCGGCGTAGGATTGGTCTACTTTGGCCAGGGCTTCCTTTTCCTTCTCGAAATCCTTGGTGCCGATATCAGAGGTTCCCTTAAAAGCCATGTGCTCGAACATGTGGGCCATCCCGGTTTGTCCGGCCGGGTCGTCCACCGAACCGACATCGGCGTGCAGCCAGAAGGAAACCACCGGAACCGCAGGCCGCTCCACGAAGATGAATTTCATCCCATTGGCCAGCGTGTGCTCGGTGACCGACTTCTCGAACTCCGCCAGGTTCTGCCCGGCGAGCGTAGCCGCCGTCAGAGAGAAGAGGAAGGCAACGGTCAATAAGGCAATTCGCTTTACCATTCCCGGCACCTCGTGCGCAGCTCTCTCCGGACCAACCTTACTTCTGAACCCAGTACAGCTCTTCGCGCAACGACTCCTTGGCGAAGCCGCGCCGCTGCAAAATGCCTTTGGCTTTTTCAATCATCTCCGGATGGCCGCAAAGATAACCAGTGGTCTCTTCGGGCCCCAGCCCGAACTGGTCGCTATACTTTCGCAGGATGTCTTCGCAGCGGCCCACCTCGCCCTTCCAGTCTTTGTCCTCCCAGGGCCGGCTGATGGCGGGCACGTAGGTAAGCCACGGCAGCTCGGCGGCGTACGCTTCCATCTCTTCCCGGTAGCCCAGCTCCCAGGAGCGGCTGGCGCCTTGCAGGGCGAAGAGCTCGAAGCCTTCGCGAAACCGCCCTTCCAGCCAATCCTTTCGAAACGCGCGCGCCATGCTGACAAAAGGCGCCAGGCCAGTCACCGTGGAGACGAGATAATGCCTCTTGTGCCCGCTTTTCACATCCAGGATGAAGCGTCCCTTGGGCACCTTGCGCATCAGCACCGAGTCTCCCACCTGGAGCTTGTACAGGCGCGGGGTCAGTTCGCCGTGAGGCACAAGCTCGAAAAAGAATTCGAGAGTCTCTTCGTAGGGCGAGGATACGATGGAATACGGCCGCTCGATCATCTTGCCGTTCTCCATCACCCCGAAGGTGGCGTACTGCCCGGGAACGAAATTGAACCGCGCCTCCGGCTTCATGCGCACCGCCCAGAGGTCGGCGGAAAAGTCGCGCCGCTCGATAATTTCTGCCCGGGAGTGCGTGGTACTCAGAACGGCCATACTGTCCTGCTCCTCTTCCTCTCACTAGAGATATCCGTGGCAGCCTGCCCTGCCCCTGGGCGCCCAGACGGCGCCGCAAAACAAGAAACCTTGTGGGAAACCCGAAAAGTTAAGGTGGGGGCCCCGTGGCCTGGGTGCCGCTCTGCGTCCTATCCCCTCCCGCTGGCGTCCTCCCCTTTCGGGACGATTCTCCGTCCCGCCTCTCGGCACCTCTATCACAAAAGAGTTGAAAATTCCAGCCAGCCCTCCGTAGAATAGCGCGTGACGCAGAGAGCCTGTTTCCCGCACGGGAAGCTGGGTTCCGGGGCTCGTCGCCGATGAAAGTGCTCCTGGTAGAAGACGAAGAAGACATCCAGCGGCTGGCGACCAAGGGTCTAAAGAAAGGAAACAACTGGCAAGTGTTGCTGGCGGCCGATGGCGAAGAATGCCTGACCGTAGCCGAGCGCGAGCATCCCGACGTTATCCTGCTGGACGTGATGATGCCCGGGCTGGACGGCTTTGCCACCTGCGAACGCCTGAAGGCCAGCGCGGCCACCAAAGACATCCCGGTTATTTTCCTGACCGCCAGCGCGCAGGAACGGGAGGAGCAGCGCGGTCTTTCCATGGGGGCCATCGGCTACCTGCGCAAGCCCTTCGATCCTCTGCGGTTGCCCCAGCAGGTGCTCGAGTTGTTGTCGCGAGCCGGCCACGGCCCTTCGGCCTCCGGTTGAGAAGTCCGCAGGCGAACGCTTGATGTCCTCGCCCAAATCACAAACCAGTCCCCCGCGAGCCAGCCTCTCGGAAGCGCACACGCTGCGCGCCCTCCTCGATTCTTCGGGCGCCCCGGCGTTCGCCCTGGATTCCGATCAACGACTCTTTTTTGCTAACCGCGCCTGGACGCAGCTGACTCGGATCTCGCTCGAAGCCTTCAACGGTAAGAGTGTCGCCGAATTCGTGGACCTGATCAGCGACGGCCTGGCCGACGCCGCCGGCTACCGCAAGCGCCTGGAGACTCTGGCGGCCGACCCCGAAAAAAACTCAGTAGAATTGATGGATTACAACACCGACAAACGCAACACTTTCAAGGAACTGAGCCAGCCGATTCGACTGGCAGACGGCACTCGCCTGGGCCGGCTGTTTCTCTACTTCGACATCACCCGGGAAAAAGAGCTCGATCAGACCAAGAGCGAATTCATCTCCATCGCCTCGCACGAGTTGCGCACCCCGATGACTTCCATCAAGGGCTCGCTCGACCTGCTGCTGGGCGGATTCGCCGGCGATGTCAACGAGGAAGCCCGGGAACTGCTGGTGATTGGTCACAGCGGCTGCGAACGCCTCATCCGCTTGATCAACGACATCCTCGACCTCTCCAAAATCGAAGCCGGCCGGATGCAGCTTCGCCTGCAGCCCATGAGCGTGCTCGACTCCGTGCAGCGCAGCGTGCGCACCATCAAGAGCTATGCCGACGGCTTGAACGTCAAGCTGGCCATTGACTCTCCCAGCTCCCCCGCCGACATCCTGGGCGACCGCGACCGGCTCGACCAGGTGGTCACCAACCTGCTGGGCAACGCCATCAAATTCTCTCCCTCGGAAAGCACGGTCACGGTCGCCGTGCGCACCCTGGGCGCCCAGGTCGAATGCCGCGTGATTGATCACGGGCCCGGCATCCCGGCCGACGAGGTCGAACGCATCTTTGACAAGTTCCACCAGGTGGGAACCCCGACCAAGAAAAAGGGAGGGACGGGCTTGGGGCTGGCCATTGCCCGCGCCCTGGTGCAGGAGCACAACGGACGCCTCTGGGTGGAGAGCGAGGTCGGCCGCGGCTGCCAGTTTGTCTTCGCGATCCCCGCGGCGCCCGCCGGGCCTTAGCCCGTCCGGCCTGCCAGCAGATACTGGACCACGCGCCGGGTCTCCGGGTACTCGGTGGGCTTTCCAAACAAAGTCATCCGTTGCGACTTGGCGTCGTGCAAGACCACCAGCGGCGTCACCGTCTTGAACAGCCCGCGTTTCCCTTCCACCGCGGCCTGAATTTGCCCTGTCACAATTTGGGCATCCATCAAATGCTGGAAGCTAATCACCACGATAATCGTGGTTCCCTTGGTGGTGAAGGTGCGGTCGCCGAGAAGACTTTCCAAGGCGGTGAGCACGCTGCGCACCGACAGCAGGCTCAGGTTTTCAAAATGGCGATGAGCCACCAGCAGCGTTCGTCGCCAGTCCCCGGCCTCCATCATCCACTGCCAGCCGCGACCTTTCGTCTCCCTCCACTTCAGAACTTGCTTCAAACCGACCTTCAACTCCCGGCCTTGCTGCTCCAGCCAGATCTCTCGCCCGGCGCTCGGGGGAGGCGTCGCAGCCCTGGGTTGGGGAGCGGGAGCCTCAGGCGGCTCTGGGGAAGAAGCTGGTACGAGGCTTTCACTCGCTGGTCCCTCCGGCGGACTTTCGGTAAGGGGAGCGGGCGGAGAAGGCGGAGTAGCCACGGGCCGCGCCGGCTCCGGCTGGCGCTCGGGAATCAGCTCGATCACCTCGTCATATTTGGCCCGGCGCCCGGGGTCGGAAAAAATCCCCATGACCTCGTTCAATTCCAGCATTTTGGCGTTGGCCATTTCCTGGAACTCGGGAGCCAGGCCCGCCACTTTGTCGGGGTGGCACTGCGCCGCCAGTTTTCTGTAGGCGGCTTTGATGTCTTCGAGCGGGGCGCCCCGCGGCAGCCCCAGCAGGTGGTAGTAATCCTTAATCATTCAGCGGCTAGAGCCCGTAGGTGCGGCGCAACAGGCGCGTGACGCGCGCGTGGAGTTCCGGGACGGAAAAGGGCTTGTTCATGTAGTCGTCGGTCCCCACCAAAAAACCCTTGGTGCGGCTCTCTTCGTCCGTGTTTCCGGTCAGCATCAGGATGGGAATGAAGGCGGTCTGGATGTTGCCGCGTAGTTTCTGGCAAACATCGAAGCCGTTCATCTTGGGCATCATGACGTCGAGCACCACCAGGTCGGGCTTGACCTTCTCCACTTTGGCCAGCCCCTCGGCGCCATCCCCGGCGGTGATGATCTCCGGCTTAACGGGCAAGCGCTCGAGAGATTTGACGATCAAGCGCCGCACCGTGTCATCGTCGTCCACCACCAGAATGCGGGGCGACTTGGCGGGAGGAGTCGTGCCGGCCTCCGCAGC
>JBOGNW010000114.1:0-6490 GCA_050747425.1 Candidatus Acidiferrales bacterium | reverse complement strand
GGCCGGGTGGCGGTGGGCGCGGGCCGGGCGGCGGCGGACGCGGCCGGGGTCGCTCGGACCGGGGCGGGCGCTACTAGCCCACCTCCGCAGCTTCGAACAGGCGAATGGTCGCATAACCACGGCGGGGGTTAGTTCTTTGGCGGGTCGGGCCTCCAGGCCCGGCAATCAAACCGGCGCGGAGCGCCTTCCCCACTGCCGTAGGCCGTTGCAGAGCCCAAAGTGGCGGAGCAACATTCCTGTTTGGAACATTGCCCCGGGGTTATACAACCACTCCTAGTCTCTCACACCGCCCGTGCGGGAACGCGCTCGTCTTGACGCTTCTCGCCGCCCTCCCTAGAATGAATTCACCAGTGCTGCCGGGGTAGCTCAGAGGTAGAGCGCGGCCCTGAAAAGGCCGGCGTCGGCGGTTCGATTCCGTCCCCCGGCACCAGGCTCTAGCGCAGCGAGAGCCTGGTGTCCTGAGCCTGCCGAAGGGCACCACTGCTCGTTGCCTCTCCTAAAGCGTCCCGCGCCCTGCTAGAGTGGCGGCCACCATGGGCACAGCAGCAGCGCCTGCCCCCAGCCCGGCGCGGCTGGTTTCGCTCGACGTCTTCCGCGGGATGACCATCGCGGGAATGATTATCGTCAACAACCCCGGCGACTGGGGCCACGTCTACGGGCCGCTGCTGCACGCCGAGTGGAATGGCTGGACGCCTACCGACCTTATCTTTCCCTTCTTCCTGTTCATTGTCGGCGTCTCGATGACGTTTTCTTTTGCGGCCCGCGAGCGACGCGGGGAGCCCCGGGGCCGCCTCTGGCCGCACGTGCTGCGGCGAGGCCTTATCATCTTCGCCCTGGGGCTTTTCCTCAACGGCTTCCCTTTCTTCAATCTCGCCAAGATTCGCGTCTACGGCGTGTTGCAACGCATCGGGCTTTGCTACCTGGGCGCCGGGCTGATTGCTCTCGGCTTCCGGCGTCGCGGCCGGGCGCTGGCGGTGGCCGCGCTGCTGGTGGGTTACTGGGCGCTCATGATGTTCGTCCCCGTGCCGGGTTACGGCGCCGGGCGGCTCGATGCGGAAGGAAACCTCGGCGCCTACATTGACCGCTGGCTGCTTCAGGGCCACCTGTGGAAGCCGCTGTGGGATCCGGAAGGGCTGCTGAGCACTTTTCCCGCCATTGCCACCACGCTGCTCGGCGTCCTGGTCGGAGAATGGCTGCAATCAGAGCGGGCGCCGCGACAGAAACTCGTCGGGCTTTTCGCCCTGGGCACGGCCGGCCTGGCCGCCGGCAAACTGCTCGAGCCGTGGTTCCCCATCAACAAAAACCTGTGGACCTGTTCCTACGTGTTGTTTACGGCGGGCTTTGCTGCGGTGCTTCTCGGGGTCTGCTACGGGCTGATCGAGCTCCGGGGCTACCGCCGCTGGGCCGTGCCCTTCGTGGTGCTGGGGATGAACTCAATTGCCGTTTTCTTTCTCTCCACACTAGTGGCCAAGATCGGCATCATGTGGAAAATCACACAGGCGACCGGTCAACCCGTGTCGCTGCAACGCTGGCTTTATGAAGCGGTGTTTGCGCCGCTGGCGAGCCCCGTGAACGCTTCCCTGCTCTTTGCGCTCAGCTATCTCGGGGTGTGGCTGGCGGCGATGTGGGTGCTTTACCGCCGGCGAATCTTTATCAAGATTTGAATGCCGAAAAGCCAGGTGGGCTAGAGGACGTGCAGCAGCACGAAGGTGGTATCGTCGGCCAAGGGCCGGCGGGCCGTCCGCCGCGACCGCAGGGGGGCCAGCAGCCGGTCGGCCAGCTCGGAGGTGGAGCGGCGAGAATTGGTGGAAAAAATCTCCGCCATCTGATCGGCGCCTGCTCCCTGTCGCCCCGAGAGAGCATCGAGCGAATCCGGCAAGCCATCGGTGTAAAAAAGGAGGTGGTCGCCGGGCTCCAGATTGATCGCCACCTGCTCGTACTCGCTGGGATCGAACATACCGATGGGAAATCCCGCCAACTCGATGGAGGTTACGGTGTGATTGCGCACCAGCAGGGGAAAGGGGAGCCCCGCGTTGGCCATACGCAGCTGGCGTTGCTGCAGGTCAAACAGGGCATAGGAGAGACAGCAGAATTTCCCCGGCACCGGGCGGTAGCAAAGGCGCCGATTGAGGGTAGCTACGAGGTAGGCGGGGTCGGTGCCGGTCTTGTGCAGACCGCGCATCAGGCCCGAGACCAGCAAAGCATAGAGAGCCGCTTCCAGGCCTTTCCCCTGCACATCGCCGACGTAGAAGCCCATGTAACGGGGCCCCAGAGTAAAGTAATCGAGGAAATCCCCGCTCACCCGCTTGGAAGGCAGGAACCGCACCGCGACTTCCACCCCCGGAAAATCGGCAAAGCGGGGAGGCACGAGGGCTTCCTGTACGTCCCGCGCCAGACGCAGTTGTTCGGGGATGGGTTGGAAGCGGATTCGACTCACCCTCTTCCCGGAGAAACGACCTCTGGGCCGGCGCCCCATGGGGCGGAAATGCTAGCACGAGACGAGGGCCGGGGCGCCGAAATCAGGCGTCGCCCGTTTCAGGACGGGCCGCACGAAGACTTCCCTTCCGCGTAGCCGGCTGGCTAGGACACTGCGGAGCCATCGTCGTCGAGCGTGGTGCGCGCAAAGGCGGCCAGCCGCCAGCGATCGTCGCGGCCCAGGTTGACGAAGCGCAACCCAAACTGGCTTCCGGGCGCCTGGCGAATGACGCAAGCGGAACAGACAAAGGGCTGCGCATCGTCCGGGAGGGGAAATTCCACAGAGACCAGGCCGCCGGGTGGGGGAGAGCTCTCCAAGTGGGCCAGCAAGCCGGTGGTGCTGACATTCACGGTTTTGCCCCGGCTCTTCTGCGCAAAGCCCTGCACCTCCCACTGGGCCGTCAGCGGGACGTGCAAAGGAGCGCGATAGTAGCGGACGCGCTCCTGGAGCATCAAATCCTTGGCGGCGTTCACCAGGTGTTGAATCCTGTCCACACTGGCCGGCTTTTGCAGAAAGAAATTGATGCCCGCCCGGAAGCATTGCTTCATGGCGTCGGGCTCGTGGCTGGCAGTGAGCATGATGAGCGGGCAGGTGGAGTTGCTCTTGGACCAGCGGATGCGCTCCGCCAACTGCAATCCATCGAGGTCAGGCATGCGCCAGTCCAGCAGCACTCCGTCAAATTTTTCTTTGTTGATGAGCTCGGCCGCCTGCGGGCTCGATTGCAAGCAGTGCGGCCGGGTACCCATGCGGGACAGTACTTCGTTCAAATAGGAAAGCATCTGCGGCTCGTCGTCTACTACTAAGATTTTCGGGCGGAAAGCCATCGTAGCTCGCACCTCTCCCCCTGGGCGGAGCAATTCTGTTGCCAGGGGGCTCGTTGTGCTAAGGCCTAAGAAACTCAAGGGTTAGCTGCGGGCGCTGACGGGCGCGGGAGCCTACTTTCCCGATTTGAGACTGCTTTCCCTCAACAGCGCAGGCCGGACTGCGTTGCCATCCAAGCGGCTGACAGGTAAACTGCCACGCAGAGGGGCGGGAGGTATCCATGCAGGCCGAGATAGAAATGCTGCGCGAAGTGCCGATGTTCAGCTTGCTTGATGAGGAGGAAATTCGCACCCTGGTGGGCTTTCTCGAAGTTCGGCACATTGACCGGGGGGAGACAATTTTCCACCACGGCGACGTGGGCGATTGTCTTTACATCGTTCAGCAAGGGCGGGTGGAAATTTTTGTCGAGACCACGGAAGGGCAAAAAGTCATTCTGGCGGAGAACCAGGCGGGCGACGTCTTCGGGGAAATTTCTCTATTGGACGGCGGGGCGCGCACGGCGAGCGCGGTGGCGGTGGAGGAGACCGACCTGCTCACCTTCGACCGCGAGAACCTGCTGGGGTTCATTAGCCGCGCTCCGGGGGCGGCGGTGGACCTGCTGACTATCATGGGCAAGCGGCTGCGCTCCACGGATGAGCTGTTGCGCACGCACGTGGCCCGCAACCTGAACGTCGAGGAAGAAGAAAGCCTTACTTTCGGACAGCACATCGCCGACCGCGTGGCGACTTTTGGCGGTTCCTGGACTTTCATCCTGTCTTTTGCGGCTTTCCTAATGGTATGGATGTCCTTCAATGTCTATCTGGCCCTGCGGGCGTTTGATCCCTACCCGTTCATCCTTCTCAACCTGGCTCTCTCGGCGCTGGCGGCCTTGCAGGCTCCGGTCATCATGATGAGTCAGAACCGGCAGGCGTCCAAAGACCGGCTCAAGGCGGACCTGGACTACGAGGTCAATCTAAAAGCGGAGCTGGAGGTGGCTCAGCTGCACAACCGCGTGGACCGGATCTACGAAGAAATGCAGGCCAATTTTGTTCGCCTTTCCAAGGAACTGAAGGCGATTCAGGACGGATTACAGAGCAAGTAACCATCCCGAAAATCTGTCTTGCGGATGAGGCTCTCAGGAGTCGAAACTGGCCAGAGCTTCCTCTTCGCTCTCGAAGAGGGGAAGCAATCCCAGCAGACGCGTGCACTCGAGCATCTCCCGAAAATGCCGGTTGGCACGGGCGAATTTCAGCCCGCCGCCCGCCGCGCGCACAGAGGCGTAGCAGGCCACTATCGTGCCCGCCCCTGAGCTGTCCACGAAAGCCACCTGCTGGAAATTGAGCAGGATCTTTTTTCTCTTCTGGGCGAGGAGCAGGCGAACGCATTCGCGCAGCAGGGTCACTTCTTCCCCGAAGACCAGCCGCCCGCGCAAATCGAGCACCGTCACTTCTTGAACCTGGCGGGAAGTGATGGCCAGCTCCACATCTTGCTCCACCGGCAGGCTGAGTCCTGCCCTCAGTTCGCCCGCTGGACGACACCACTCGTTTCGAGCGCGCGCAGATACTCGGCCACGATGTCCATGGGAACAGGACCATAGATGGCCGCGACAGCGTCGCGAATCTCTTGAGCCGTGCGCCGGCCATCCACGAAATTCAGCACCTCGTAGGCATACTCGCCGCCCGAACCGCGCCGCCCTTCGAAGCGTAGTAGACGCAGACCCGCGGTCCGCGCCTCGCCGTAATGGTCGGCGAGATAGTCGTAGCCAAAGACGGAGAGTGGCCCCTTGAGTTGGGAGTTGCGCCGAAAGACAAGAGCTCCGTCGCCCGAGCCGGGCTCGGGGGGGGCCATTGCTCCCAGCATCTTCTCCAGTTCGGCGAAGAAAGCCGCAGCCTGCTGGCGCACACCGTCGGGCACGGGAAAGAAGCGCTCCATCGAGTCGGCCAGGGCGCGTTCGTGCCAGAGGTGAAAGCGAGTGAGGTTGGCCGCTTCGGCGGCGTCCAACTCGGCGCGGCGCGCGAGCACGGTGGCGGTGCGACGCAGGCTGCGCTGCTGAAGAATCTGCCAGAGCGCTTCGGCGTCTCGCTCCCCGGCGTTGGCGAGGAAGAAGGCAGCGGCGGCCCCGATAAATCCGGCCCGCTTCAGCTTGGTGGGATCAATGTTGGCGGGCGAGTCGAAATTGGTGTGGATGTAGCGGTCGGGCCAGTCGTTGAGGTAGATGGCGGGAATGCCGAAAGAGCTATCGGTGTAGACCTGGTGGTCGCTGCCCTGGGAGAACTCGGCGAATTCCGCCAGCCAGGCTTCCTTGCCGCCTTCGGGGGCGACGAGTGGATAAGGGACACGGCTTCCGCCGGCGAAAGCGGCCGACTGCTGGTTGACGAACTCCCCGAAAGCCTCGGCCACATCGTTGATGAACGATGGCAGGCTGGCGGGCCCGCGGGTGATATGAAAAATGGCCTTGGTCTCCGGCCCGCCCCCGACCATGTCCATGTGGACGACAGCTTTGATGTGGGCGGCCAGCTCGGGCCGCGCATTGAGCAGCGTGACCGTGCCTTCGATCTCCGGCGGCCAGATGAAGCGCAGCGTGCGCGCCAGTGGGGGAAGCTTGCCTTCGCGCACCAGCTTCGCAAGCGTGCGGGCCACCTCCAGAATGGTTACGCAGCCGCTGGCGTTGTCGTTGGCTCCGGGCCGCTGGTGGTCCAGGTGACAACTAAAGGCGATTTCCTCCTGGCGCCGCTGCGGGTCGGCGCCGGGAAGCGTGGCGGTGACGATGTCGTAAAACCCAGGATGGCGGCCGGCGCGCACGATGGCGTGCAGGCGAATCCGCTCCCCACCCACCAGCCGCTGCTGAAATGCGCGCGCCTGTTTGAGCGAAACCATAAAGGCGAAGGTGGGCGTGCTTGAGAAGCTGTCCAGATGCCCCCAGCGCACCAGGTTTTCGTTTTCGCCCCACCAGGCGGTGCGCTGATTCTGGGCGTAGCTGACAATGCCGGCGGCGCCGTAGCGCTCGACCGCGAGGCGTGCCACGGGGCCCGGTTGGGCCGCGGCCAGCACAATTTTGCCGCGCACGTCCTTGCCGACGTAATCGCTCTCCTGCGTGCCGTTCCCGACGTCCACGAGGTCGGCCGTAACGTCGGCACTCTCGCTATCCTGCGCCAGCGTAATCGGCATCGCCTCCCAACTCGCCAGGCGCAGGGCCGGAGTCCACGCGCCGCC
>JBOGNW010000113.1:0-5524 GCA_050747425.1 Candidatus Acidiferrales bacterium | reverse complement strand
GCGATAGAGAAGGGCGCTATCTCGGGCATCGTCAAGGACCCCAGCGGCGCCGTGGTGACCAACGCCACCGTTAAAGTCACCAGTGTGGCCACCAAGAGCCAGCGCACCATGACCACCGACTCTAATGGGCGCTACGTGGCCGACATCCTGCCCCCGGGCGAATACACCATCGAAGTCTCGGCCAGCGGCTTTGCCACCACCATCGTCAGGAACGTGCACGTCTCCGTGGGCCAGAGCCTGGTTCAAGACGTGGATTTGCAACTGGCCGCCGTGGGCCAGACCGTCGAAGTCACCGCCGCGGGCGGCATCGACAAGAGTGATGCCCTGGCCAACAGTGTCCTGAATCAAACCTACATTGATCAGTTGCCCATTAACGGCCGCGACTTCCGCGACTTCATCAGCCTGGCTCCGACGGTTCAGGATACCCCGGGCCTGCGCTCCCCCCTGCGCCTGGGCGGGCAGTTTGGCGAATTTACTGGCCTGATTATTGACGGCGTCGACAACCGCAACTCCTTCTTCGGGGAGTGGTTCGGCTCACTTGAGACTAGGAATTTCACCCTCCCCCAGGACGCCATCCAGGAGTTTCAGGTGCGTCCCACCGGCTTTTCGGCGGAGTTTGGCCACGCCACTGGCGGCTTGGTCAATGTGGTCACCAAGTCTGGCACCAACGACTGGCACGGCACCGCCCATTGGTTTTTCCAGCACCGCAGTATGGTCATGGACCCGTGCACGCCCGCCACCGGTTGCTTTTCCCCACAGGACAAGAGGCGGCACCAGTTCGGCGGCTCCATCGGCGGTCCTGTCGCCCGCGACAAGGCCTTCATCTTGTTTGCGGTGGACCGGGAAGACCGAGCGGGGCCGCTTACTATTCGGTTTGGCACGGATCCCACCGGAATCGCGGTCCCCGAATTGGGCATCGCCGACCTGGGCGCCTTGCAGGGCGAAGCCGGCCAGGGACGCAAGCTCCTGACTCCGGTGCTGAAGTTTGATTGGAAGATAACCGAGAGGAACACCTGGACAACAAAGTTCAACTACACCGAGAACAAAACACGCAACTTCACCCCCAGCCTTCCCCCGATCCGGCAAGCCGAGAGCAGCCTAGAGGACTTCAAGAACGAAGGGTTTTCCGTCGCTGAAACCCTGACCTCGGTGTTCAATCCCACCACCGTCAACGAATTCCGGTTTGCCTTCTCGCAAGAAATCCGGCCTCGCAGCGCCAAAGGGCCCGGCCCGCTGACCACTATCTTCGACACCGGCCAGTTCGGCCGAGCCCTATTCCTGCCCATTGACAGCGAGCACCAGCGCTATCAATTCATGGACAACTTCAGCAAGACCTTCGGCAAGCACGACCTCAAGCTGGGCGTGGACTACAACGCCAACGGCAGCAGCCAGGTCTTCATCGGTTTTGCCAGCGGCGCCTATTTCTTTAGTTCCTTGGCTGACTTTGACCGCGGCCCCGGTGAGCGCCGACCCTTGTTTATGCTCCAACTGTTTGGGATCAACGGTTTTGACGCCATTGGGAGCGGTGTCGTCCCCTACTTCTGGCAGCACGAGTTGAGCTTTTACATTCAGGATACTTGGCGAGCCACACATCGGCTCACCATCAACTACGGCCTGCGCTGGGATGGCATCAAGAATCCCCAAACCCAGTTCACGGATGTTCCGGGGGACGTGGTGGTTTCCGGGCGGCCCCGCCGCCAGGGGGACACCGTCGTGTTCGACGAGTTCATTCCGGTGCCGACAGCGATTCCCAACGATTATGACAACTGGGCCCCGCGCGTCGGCGTCGCTTACGACGTGATGGGTAATGGCAAGACCATTCTCCGCGGGGGGATGGGTTGGTACTACACCTCTATCCCCACCATCTTTATGGCGGAAATCCTCAGCGGGGTGGGACAACGGAACAACATTACCTTTATTCCCTTTCCCTCACTCATTGGAGCCACGTGCCTGCCGGAGGATCCAGCAGGGTTCGATTGTAGTAGCGACCTGCTTGGGTTTAACCTCAACTACCCGGATTTACTCCCCTCGGCCGTCAGCCCGCCCGATTTCTGCACTTTTGAGCAATCGCTCGACCCGGGCACTGTGTGCAATAACGTTCTGCCTCCGCCCCAAATTCGTTACGCCGATCCGAGCCTGGAGAGTCCGCGGGTTTTCAATTTCCAGGCGGGCCTAGAGCGCGAGTTTTTCCCCAATTTCAGCATCTCCGCCACCTATTCCTACAATCGCTCCGACGACCTGCGCATCGGCTCTTTCTTCGAGAACCGCTACGACCGCAACTTTGTCCCCCCCAGCGCGGCCAGCGACTTTGACCAGTTTGGACGGGTCATCACCAATAGCTGCCCGGCTCGCCCCACCCCAGGCCCCCTGGCCGGCTGCCGCCTCGATCCAACGCTTGGCGTGGTGGATGCGCTGACCAGCTTCGGCCGGGCGCGCTACCATGCCTTTATCTTCCAGGCCAAGAAGGCCTTGAGCAATCACTATCAGTTCGGGATCAACTATACGTGGTCGACCAATAAGGACAATGTCACCAGCGACCGCGATACCGACTCCGTCTTCCCGCCCACCGACCCCTTCAACCTCGACCTGGACTACGGCCGCGGCCAGCTCGATGTCCGCCACCAGTTGTCGGCCTATCTCTACGCCGAGCTGCCCGGCAAAATTGACATCAGCACCCAGTTCCGCGCCCGCAGCGGGCTTACCTTCCCGGCCTATGGCGGGGTGTGCGGGACGGCGGATACCAATGGCGACGCCAATTGCGGTTCCTTTGTTGGGACCTACGATCCTGATCGCCCGGTGGTTAGTAGCGGCCTGCTGCCGCGCTTCCCGGCCCGCCAGCCCAGCTTCAGCACCTGGGACTTTCGCGTGGGACGCGATTTCGGTTCAGAGAGGGCTAAGGTGCGCCTTACCTTCGAGATCTTCGACCTGCTCAACGATCATAACGCCTTCTGCGCGTCTGGTATAGGCAATGCCAACGTCTTTGGAGACCCAAACTTCGGTTGCCGGGCAACGGGATTGGACACTGCGGGCGAGCGCAACACCGGCAGTTTAAGCACGCAGTTCGGCATGAAGTTCATTTTCTAGCTGCGGCGGTGTATAAAGTGAGTTTGAACTAGCCCGTCCCGATATTATCGGGACGGGCTTATTCTTTTCTCCTTATGTTCTTAGCGGCCCTTCTTTATCTGGTCCTTTCCCATCAGCCAATAAACCGATTAACCGATCAACCGATCAACCAGGCCGCCAGTCAACCATCCTTTGAGGCTGCTTTCGACCGGGGTTTGAAGGCCCTGGCTCAAGGCGATCTCGACACCGCCCAGGCTGCCTTCGAAGAAGCCCGGCAGCTCAACTCTGCCCATGCGGTCGTCTATTTTCATCTGGGGCAGATTCACGCCCAGCGCCAGCACTATCGCGAAGCTCTGGTGCGCTTCCGGCAGGCCGTCGAGCGCGACCCCAACCAGCCGCAGTTTACTTTCCGTCTGGCGGCTCTCCACATCGAGCTCAAACGCTTCCACGACGCCCAGGAGCTCCTGAAAGTCTTCCTGGCCCGCTCACCCGACAATCCCGACGCCTATTTCTTGCTGGCGCGCGCCGCCGAAGAGCAGGAAGCCCACGATCAGGCGGCCGGGTATTTGCGGCGCTATCTCGAGCTCCGCCCCGGCGACCCCAAAGGCCTGGCCGAGCTGGGCGTGGCCCTGCAAGCCGCGGGTAAATTTGCCGAGTCAGAAGGGTTTCTCCAGCAGGCCCTGGAGAAGGACCCGAACCAGGGCGGGGCCCACTACAACCTGGCTATGCTCTACAGCCGCCGAGGCGACAACCAGAAGGCGCGCTCGCACTTCGAGGCCGCCGCCCGCCTGCTCCCCGGCGACCCCGAGCCGCCATTCCGCTTGGGCGAGGTGCTAACGCGTTTGTTGATGTTTGTTGATGCAGAACAAGCGTTTCGCCGCGCCCTCGCCCTCTCCCCCGACAATCCCAAGGCGCAGTATGCGCTGGGAATGTTACTCCGTCGCCAGGGACGGGAGGAGGAAGCGGCAAAAGTTCTGGCGGATTATCAGCGAGTGAGTTCCCACACTCTCGAAATGACCGAGGCGAACCGGCGCGTCTCGGCGCTGCACCTCGAGCTTAAGAATTTGTTGGAGCAGGATCGGGTCGAGGAGGCGGAGCGCAAGGTGGGAGAGATTCTGGAGATTGACGCGCACAACGATTTCGCTCATTACCGGCTGGCGCAAATTTACTTCTTGCGGCATGAGGACGCCCGCGCGCTCGAAGCGGTCGAAGCCGCGCTCGAACGGAAGGATTTCGAGTCGGCCTACTTTTTTCTGGCTGGCCTGTGCTTGGAGCGGCTAGGCCGGGACGTCGAGGCCGCTCGGGCCTTCGCCCAGGTCGTCGAGCTGGCCGACTACCCTGATGCCCACGCGGAACTGGGGCGGCTGGCGCTGCGTCGAGGCGACACCGGGGAAGCAGTGGCCAGCCTGCGGCGGGCGGTGGCCGGAGAACCAGACAACCCCGATTTTCGCCTTTCGCTGGCCGAAGCGCTGGAGCGGGCCGGCGACTACGTCGAAAGCCGCAAGCAGCGGGCGGAAGCCGAAGCGCTGCGCGCGCGTGCGACTCCCCACTAAGGCGGCGGAAGCGGCTGCTGGCGGTTTCTCTTGACGAAAGATGGGGTAGTAGATACATTACGCCCGGGGCAGGGGGGTGAGGGAGTCGGTTTTTTGCGTGGCTCACCGTGGATTAGAGGGTTCTATCTAAACCCGCTCCGAAAACGCCAAGCTGCCCCGGTCGGCGGAATCCGGTTCCGTTCGGCTTTTCTGTGGTCGATCCCGCCCCAGGCTGCGAGCGCCAGGTGAAGTGACCGAACTGTGTTCTTTCTAATTGAGCACGTCATCGCGATTGTCATTGTTCTCTTGATCGGCGTGGGTGTGGCCACCGCCCTCATGGTGGGAACAGCCATCCAGCGCCGGCAAGTGCGCGACCGTTATTTCCGCCGGCTGGACGACCTGCGAGAGAAGTTCGGGCCCATCATTTCCGGCATCGTTGAGGGGCGGGTCGAATATGCCCAGGGCCTGCAAGCCCTGCAAGGGCTTGGAGGCCGTGACCGGCTGCTGATGTTGGAGCGGCTTTGTCTGGAGAAGCGGACCACCCCCGAACGGCTGCCCGTCTTGCGCCGTCTGTGCGAGGACTTGGGACTGGTAGAAGTCTGGCAGAAGCTGCTGAGCGGCGAACGCAAGGATCCCGAGGCCCGGCGCCGGCTGGCGGACGCCAACGGATTTCTTCTCTACCGCCTGGGGCGGCTGGATTTCTTGGTGCGCGCCAAGTGCGCTGAGAACCTTGGAGTGGTTCGGCATCATCCGAGTTGGCCGCTGCTGGTGAAAGCCCTGGACGACCCGCACCCCGATGTGCGCGCCGTGGCCGTTCACGCCCTGGCACTACTCGGCGAGCCGCAGAGCTTTCCCGCCTTGCTCAGCCGGCTGCACAGCGTGGTGACGGAGCCGCAGACTGTCCTTTCCTTGCGCACGGTGAAGACGGC
>JBOGNW010000112.1:0-5671 GCA_050747425.1 Candidatus Acidiferrales bacterium | reverse complement strand
TCATCCGCTCCAAAGCACGGCCGAGGTTGGTGACGCGGGCGATAGGGACGTGCTCGCTCGCTCCTGCCGAGACCTTCTCGGCCGCCGGCGTAATGCCGGCAGCGCGCCGCTCGGGAAGAATCACGCCGCTCGCCCCGGCGCAGTAGGCGGTGCGCAAAATGGAGCCGAGGTTGCGCGGGTCTTCGACGCCGTCCAGTAGAACGAAAAGCACCGGAGGTCGCGCCTGCACCAGCAAGTCTTCGAGGTCGGCATAACGCTTGCTGCCGGCCACGGCCACGACGCCCTGATGCTTGGGTGTGCCGACCATCTGGTCGAGTTCCTCGCGCGGCACGAAGCGCACTGCGGTGTTGGCAGCCTGGGCAGCGTTCAGGAGCTGTTGCACGCGCGCGCCGCCGCGACCCCGGGCGACGAAGAGCCGTTCGAGAGGGCGCCCGGCGGCCAGGGCTTGCTCGACCGCGTGGATGCCGTAAAGAATCGCCATCGCGCGCTCAAACGAAAACCGAGCAGAACTCCAGCACGCGTTCGCGACAACTCTTGATGCGCACCGGCAGCTCAAGCTCGGCGCCGCGCTCGATGATCGGCAGCAGCTCCGGAAGCGGCGGCCCGAACGGTAGCCCGGTGAGCAGCACACGAATGGGCTGGAAGAGCTCGCGGCCGTGCCAGCCGCTTTCGCGCTTGAGCTCCTGGACGATTTGCTCGAAGCGCTCCACCGTCAGCCAGCTATCTTCGAGCGCGCGCTGGCCGAAGGCCCGCAGCACCTCGCGCGCCCCTTCGCGCTCCATCGCCTCGCGGCTCTCGGGGACGCGCAGATAATTTTCCGGCTGGTAGTCAAACACCAGTCGGGTGCGCGGCGGCAGCAGCGAGAGAAAATCGAGTCCGGGAAGCACGGCTTTGATG
The DNA here is from genome assembly GCA_050747425.1 of Candidatus Acidiferrales bacterium. Classification (GTDB taxonomy): domain Bacteria; phylum Acidobacteriota; class Terriglobia; order Acidiferrales; family 2-02-FULL-67-57; genus CAYTXK01. The sequence goes on along the minus strand of JBOGNW010000112.1, from coordinate 4,774 downwards.
AGGTCGCGCAGCCATGAGCGCACCGCTTCGCTCGGCTCGGCCGGCAGCCAGCCGACGCGCTGGTAATACGGGAGCGCCAATTCGAGCAGACGGTCGAGGTCGGCGCGCTGGAGCCAAGCGTGGTTGAGGCGACGCAGGCGCTCGAAGTCAAAGCGCACGGGTGTGCCCAAAAGCTTCTCCGGCGACCAGAGAGACAAAATCTCCTCGCGCGAGAGAATTTCCCCGCATTCCGCCGGCGGCTCCCAAGCGGTGAGAACCAGGAAGTTGACTAGCGCCTCGGGTAGCACTCCCAGCTCGCGCAGTTCGGCGAGGCACGTACCGCCGCCCCACTGTCCCCACGGCGAGGGCGGGGATTCTTCGAGGGGCGGAAAATGCCGGGCCCACGGAGGAATCTCGCCCGACGCGGCTTCGGCCGTCGCCTGAAGGTCCAGCCAGGGCAACTCTTCGCGCCACGGTTCAGCGTCGGCGCTAACGGCTACGGTAAAGGGCTTGCTGCGGCGGCGAGCCTCGAGCCAGAGAAGCAGCGCTAAGCGGGCGCTCTCAACCGTAAGCGCAGGCGCGCCGGGAGTGAAATGAAAAGAACTCATCGCGCGCTTAGGATACCACGCCCGGCGAAACGGACTTAAACAACGAGCCGCTAGTGCGTGTGCGAACCGGAGCCGTAGCGAAGCGCTTGGTAGCGGGCGCGCTGGGCGGGCGTCAACAGCCCGCGCGCCTCGAGGTGAGCGGAGAGATGAATCCAGCGCAGCTCGGCGCGCGCCGTAGCGATGTCGGCCAGCAGGCGTCGAAGAGCAGCTTCGTCGGGCGCGCCGGAAGCAAACGCTCTTTCGAGCTCAGCTTCCTTAGCCAGCACGCTCTTCCCTTCGGCCACCGCCCGGGCGTGCATGCGTTCGAACAAAGCGCGCACCTGCTGCTCCTGCGCCGGCGTGAGTTCGAGTTCTTGCCGGAGTTCGAGGATGTGCTTGGGACCGGGATAACCCTGGCGGTCGGCCGCGAGCGCCATCCCGAATCCCTGCCCTTGCTCGAGGGCCTCGCGCTCCTGCTCCAAGAAGATGTGATGAGCTGCCTCAGTGCGGCTCGTTTGATGAGGCTCTTGCAGAGCTGCGAGCGGAAGCCATAGCGCAAGGGTGGCAAACGGCATCAGACAACAGGTGAGTGTTTTCATCGTAGTCCCTTGGACGCCGCTCGCCGCCGAAGGTTAGGCGGCCGAGCGCTGCTGCTGACGCCGCTTGCGGGTCAGAAGCTCGCGCGCCAGCCGCGGCAACTCCTCGTACTTCAGCTTGCCCTGCTCGTACAGCTTGGCCTTGTGCTTGGCGCGCTTGCGCCGCTTCTGGTGCTTCCGGGCCGCCACAAAGGTTTTTTGCCGCATTCCGCTTCACCTCCACAAGATACGATTTCTGCCTAGCCGCCTTCCAACAAAACAATCGCTTGCGCGGCCATGGCTTCGCCGCGGCCGATGGCCTCCAGGCCTTCGGTGGTCTTGGCCTTGACGTTCACTTGCGCCGGCTCAATTCCGAGCGTGCGCGCCACGGTTTCTCGCATTCTCTCAAAGTACGGCGCCAGCTTCGGTTCCTGGGCGATGACCACGCTATCCACCTGCGCCACTCTCAGACCTTTTTCAGAAAGCAGCGCCACAACGCGCGCCAGCAGCTCCAAGCTATTAGCGTCCTTCCACTGCGGGTCGGTGTTGGGGAAATGTCGTCCGATATCACCGAGCCCAGCCGCGCCCAGCAAGGCGTCGCAAACGGCATGCGTCAGCACGTCGCCGTCCGAGTGTCCCGCCAAGCCTTTGCTGAACGGAACCTCAACCCCGCCCAGAATCAGCCGCCGCCCTTCCACGAGCCGGTGGTAGTCATAGCCAATCCCGGCGCGCATCCCTAGGTGTTCTCCTCCTGGGCCTCGCGTTTCAGCAGGAAGCTCGCGAGCTCAAGATCGGCGGGCGTGGTGATTTTGATATTGCGCTCGGAGCCCATCACCACCGCGACCGTGTGCCCGAGGCGCTCGACCAGCATGGCTTCATCGGAGGCGCGAACGCCTTCGGCGGCGGCGCGCTCCACTGCCTCGCGCAGCCAGTCGAGGCGAAAAAACTGCGGTGTCTGCGCGAGCACGATGCGCTCGCGCGGAATGGTGGCAGTGACGTGCGAGGGCTGGCCGCCCGCCGCGGTCTCGACCTGCTTGATAGTGTCGCTCGCCGGCCAGCCCAGGATGGCGGCGCCGGTTTCTTCGCCCGCCTCAATCACACGTTCGATAAGCGGCAACTCCACAAACGGGCGCACGGCATCGTGCACCAGTACGAACTCAGTTCCGGCGGGAACCTGACGAAGAGCGTTGGCCACCGACTCCTGGCGCGATTCCCCGCCCTCCACCAGACACGCCCGGTCAGCGTAGGGTTCCTGGGCCAATCGCGCCTCCACCGCCCCGCGGTCCGCGGAGCGGATGGCGACGATGAGCGGAGTCAGCCGCGGGCAGGCAGCCAGTTTGCGCAACGTCAGGAAAAGAATGGGCACGCCGTCGAGCTCCAGCAACTGCTTGGGCGGCAGCGATCCCTGCGCGGAGCGGCCGCCCACCATGCGCACACCCAGGCCGGCGGCGGGGACGATGGCGACAATTCGCTGGTCGGCGCTCATAAGGGAGTGAAAAACGAGACCGTCAGTCGCCCGTCAGCGACCGGTTCGAACTCCGGGGCGCCGCTTCGGCGGCCTCCCCTTCCTGCGATGATTCCTGCGCCTGGCCCTCGCGCGCCCCCGCGGGCGAGTGGCGTGACGGGCGCGGCGAGCCGGCGCCGGCCTGTCCACGGGAAGCCGCGGCGTGATTGGCGGGGCGCTCGCGCTCCCGCTCGGCGTGGCGGCCTTCCTCGTAGCGTCCGAAAATCATTTTCCCGGCGGTGGTTTGCAGCACGCTGGTGACGGTAACATCAATGGTGCGGCCAATTACGCGCCGGGCGTTCTCCACCACCACCATGGTGCCGTCGTCGAGGTAGGCCACGCCCTGGTTGTGCTCCTTGCCTTCCTTGAGGATGAAGACGCGCATGGCTTCGCCGGGCAGCACGATGGGCTTGAGGGCATTGGCCAACTCGTTGATGTTGAGCACCTCGATGCCTTGCAGTTGCGCCAGCTTGTTGAGATTGAAGTCGTTAGTGATGATCTTAGCCTCGTAGCGCTTGGCCAGCTCGATCAGCTTCATGTCCACATCGCGGACGTGAGGGAAATCATCCTCGAGAATCTGCGTCTGCAGCCGCGAGTTTTTCTGGATGCGCTGCAGCATGTCGAGGCCGCGCCGGCCGCGGTTGCGCTTCAAGGGGTCGGCCGAATCGGCCACCATTTGCAGCTCGCGCAGCATGAACTGCGGCAGAAGCAGAATACCGTCGAGGAAACCGGCTTCCGAAATATCGGCCACGCGCCCGTCAATAATGACGCTGGTGTCGAGCACTTTGTAGTGGCGCCGCGGCGCGCGCTCAGCCCCAAACAACCCGCCCAGGGCTTGCAGGTTCAGCAGGTCGCCCTTGTTGGCCCCGATAATCATCCCCAGGTAGGTCATCACCAGCAGGAAAGCCACCTGGAGAAACGACTGTGTGCGCACCTCGATGTTGGTGTCGCTGATGACCAGCGAAATCAAGTAGGCGCAGAGAATGCCGGCGATGGCGCCCACCACCGCCCCGATGAGCCGCTTCAGGCTCGAATGGCGCAGGCGGATCTCCACCAACACGCCGGCCAGGCCCAGGAAACCCCCTATCACGGCCGCCGCCGGGCCGGGCAGGTGGAAGGGGCGAAAGTGGTAGGTGGCCACGATGGCCAGCAACACGAAACTGCCGCGAAACACAACCAGGTCGAGCCAGCCCCATTTCTCCCCTAGAAGCAGACTGGAGTGACCACTCGCGGGAGAACTGTCCGCGGGAGGAGGAATCGGCTGCTGGCCCGGAGATGATGGCATATATAAACCTTAACCGCTCGAATCACCCTTCTTCGAGCGCGCCCGAATTATAACGAGGCCAGTATAGCACCCCACCTGCGGGGCAACAAGGAATTTGGCCTAGTCGAGATAAACGCGGGGGATGCGCTTGCCCAGGCCGGAAAAAACCTCCGAGCACACCGTCCCCAGGGCACGCGCCGGCTCGGTGGGGGGGATGGAGGCGGCGCCGTTCGAGCCAATCAGGATGGCCTCGTCGCCCGCCTGGGCGCCGGGGATGTCGGTTACATCGGCCAGCGTGAGGTCCATGTCCACGGCCACCAGGGGCGCAAACGTGCCCCGCAGTATGGCGCGAGCTTGCCCGCCCAGGGCCCGCCGCCAGCCGTGGCCGTAGCCGATGGGCAGCACGGCAATGCGCGAGGGGCGCTGGGTCACGAAGCGCGCCCCGTAGCCGAGCTGCGCCTGCGCCGGATAGTCCCGCACCATCAAGGCGCGCGCCTTGAGGCTCAAGATGGGCCGGACGGGCAGCCGCGCCGCGAACTCAGCCGAGCGGTCCTGCCCCGCAGGAAACTTGAAGAACGAGAGATAGCCGTAGAGCAGCGAGCCTGGGCGCACCATGGTTCCCCAGGTTTCCGGCCGCCCGGCAATGGCCCCGGTGTTGGCCAGATGCAGGAGGGGGGGCCTGAGGCCGCGCTCCGCAAACACCGCCCGCGCCCGCTCAAAACGCTCGAGTTGCTCCTGGGTTTGCGGGGAGGTGAAATCCTCCGAGGAGGCAAAATGGGTATAGAGGCCTTCCAGTTCGAGTGCCGAACTCGCTGCAATCTTGTCCGCTATTCGCGCTACTTCGGCGCACGACACCCCCAGCCGC
>JBOGNW010000111.1:0-4302 GCA_050747425.1 Candidatus Acidiferrales bacterium | reverse complement strand
GTTCCTTGACAGGGAAAGGAGTTTTGGGGAGGGTCGAGGGCCGCAGCGTGGCGCTGGGCAACGCCGCTCTCTTGGCGGAGTTGCGCATTGACGCCGCACCACTCCGCGAAAAGGCCGAGCCGCTGCGGCGCGATGGCCAGACCGTGCTCTTTGTGGTGGCGGACGGCCAACCGGCTGGCCTCCTGGGCGTGGCTGACCCGGTCAAAGTTTCCTCGCCCGAGGCGATGCGGATGTTGAAGCAGGACGGCGTGCGTGTGGTGATGCTGACGGGCGACAGCGGCACTACGGCCGAGGCCGTGGCCCGCCGCCTGGAAATTGAGGAAGTGATCCCAGAAGTCCTGCCGGCGCAAAAGCGCGAAGTGGTGCAACGGCTGCAAGCGGAAGGCCGCAAGGTGGCGGTAGCGGGCGACGGTATTAACGATGCCCCGGCCCTCGCCCAGGCTGACGTGGGTATTGCCATGGGGACGGGAACCGACGTCGCCATGGAAAGCGCCGCTATTACTCTGGTGAAAGGCGACCTGCGGGGCATCGCGCGCGCGCGGCGATTGAGTCGCGCCACCATGCGCAACATCCGAGAAAATCTCTTCTTCGCGTTCGTCTACAACGCGCTCGGCGTCCCCATCGCCGCGGGCGTGCTCTATCCTCTGTTCGGATTACTTCTCAGTCCGATGATCGCGGCAGCGGCTATGACGTTCAGCTCGGTATCGGTCATCGGCAACGCGCTGCGCCTGCGCAAGGTGTCGCTCTAGGAACTACTCAGATGAATCAACCGGAGGGAGGCGAGGTCTCGGGGAGCAGACTCTCCAGAGAAGCGATAACTTGGGGCTCGTCCCACTCCAGCGGGCCGATGATCTTGCGCACCAGGCGGCCGTCTCCATCAATGATGTAGGTCTCGGGATACATGAAAGTTCCGTAGAGGGTGGAGATGCGCCGCCCGGAATCGAGGTAGTTCGGGAAGGTGATGCTGTACGTGCGCAAGAAAGCTTCGAAGGCATTCGGGTCGGCATCCACACTGACGCCCAGCACCATCAGGCCACGGCTTCCCAGTCGCCGGTGCAGGCGCTCGAGCGAGGGCATTTCATCCACGCAGGGCGGGCACCAGGTGGCCCAGAAGTTGAGCAGCACCACGCGGCCGCGCAGGTCGCTCAGTTTCTGTTCGCGCCCGTTGAGCACGAAGGTGAAATCGGGCACTTCGTCCAGGGGACGAGGCGACTCCAGGCGCGGGCCGGGGGCTTCGAGCGCCAGAAAAAGCGACAGCGCCACCAGCAGCAGCACTACCGGCGTGACCTTGTCTTTCACGCTGGGAACCAATCGGCTATAATGGCAGGCTTCAGCGACAATCCCGCAACCTGAGGACCTTCAATTTCAGCGATGCCGGAACCACAGGTCAGCGCCATTGTACCCGCCCGTAACGAGGAAGCCAACATTGCGGCCGCGGTGGAGTCTTTGGCGGCGCAGACGGTGCCACTGGAAATCATTGTGGTCAACGACGGCTCTACCGACCGCACGGGCGCCATCCTGGCCGAGCTGCGCGAGCGCCTTCCGCAGTTGCGCGTGGTGGAGCCGGGTGAGCTGCCGGCGGGCTGGACGGGGAAGAACTACGCCGTCACCCGCGGCATCGAAGTGTCGAGCGCCCCCTGGCTGCTGCTCACCGATGCCGACGTCCGGCATTCTCCCACCGCGGTGGAGGCCGGTCTGGCCGCGGCCCGCAAAGCCGGCGCGGCAATGGTGTCGTTCGCGCCCGATCAGGACTTGCCCACCTGGTGGGAGCGAGCCACGATTCCCCTAATCTACTGCCGGCTGGCGGACGAGTATCCTTACGAGCGGGTCAACGACCCGAACGACCCGCTGGCGGCGGCCAACGGGGAGTGGCTGCTGGTCTCGCGGCTCGCTTACAACGCCGTGGGCGGGCACGCTGCGGTCAAGAACGAAGTGCTGGAAGATGTCGCTCTGGCGCGCCTGCTGAAGCGCTCCGGCTGCCGCTTCCACTTTGCGCGCGGCGTGGGCTTGGCGCGCTCGCGAATGTACCGCTCACTAGCGGAAATGTGGGAGGGCTGGTCAAAGAACCTCTTTCCGTTGTTCGATCGCCGGAAGAGCACGGTAGCCGGCGCCGTGGCGGGAGCGGCCCTGGACACACTGGCCTGGCTTTTCCTGGTGCTGGCCCTGTGGGGACTCTGGCACGGCTGGCCGGTGAGCCGCTGGATTCTCATCCCCAACCTGGCCGTGATCTTCTTTCGGCACTTTCGCTACGCGCAGGCCCTGCGGCGGAACCACTATCCCCTGTCCTCTTTGCTCTACTACACGGCAGGCAGCGTGCTGTTTGCGGCGCTGATCGCGGCTTCAGCGGGCATCTACCTGAGCGGCGAGCCCGTGCGGTGGAAAGGGCGAGAGTACGCCGCTCCGACTAGATAGCTTCTTGTCTCCCGGAGAAGAAGGAGAAGACGAATGAAGACCCGCGCCAGTGAGTGGACGCTGCCAGCCGAGGCCGAGCAAGAGACTCTGGTGGAAGCGGCGCGGCGCCTGCTGGTGGCGCTGGGCGAAGACCCCGACCGCGAAGGCTTGCGGCACACTCCGGAGCGCATGGCGAAGGCGCTGCGCTTTCTGACCTCCGGCTACGGCAAGGACCCCGACCGCATCATCAACGCCGCCTACTACGACGTGGGCTACGACGAGATGGTGATAGTGAAAGACATTGAGCTGTTCAGTTTGTGCGAGCACCATCTGCTGCCGTTTTTCGGCAAATGCCACATCGCCTATATCCCCAACAAGAAAGTGGTCGGCCTGAGCAAGCTGCCGCGCCTGGTGAATCTGTTTGCGCGGCGCCTGCAGCTCCAGGAGCGGCTGACCAACCAGATCGCCCAGACCATCTGGGAGAAGCTCGAGCCGCAGGGCGTGGGAGTGATCCTCGAGGCGCGGCACATGTGCATGGCCATGCGCGGGGTGGAAAAGGCCCATACCGCCACGGTCACCAGTACTATGCTGGGGGTGTTCCGGGAGAAGCCCGAGATTCGCCGCGAGTTCCTGGCGCTAGTGCACGGCGAGAAGAAGGCGTAAGCCCATGGGGCTTGGCAGCCTTCGGCCGGCTGTGCTACAGTAGTCGGCGAGAGAAAACGAAACTCAGAGAAGGAGATGAGCTCGGTTCCAGCGATGGGTCTCAGTCGGGAAGGCAAAACGAGCTTGATGGCGCAGCACGCGCTGCACACCGGCGACACTGGTTCCCCGGAAGTGCAGATTGCGCTCTTAAGCGAGCGCATCAACGGTCTGACCGGTCATTTCAAGGCCCATAGCAAGGACCACGCGTCTCGGCGCGGCTTGATCCAGATGGTCAGCAAGCGCCGACGCCTTCTGGACTACCTGAAGAAAAACGATTCCGAGCGCTACAAGGGCATTGTCGAAAAGCTCGGCTTGCGCAAGTAGGCGACGCGCGCCGCAAGGCGGCGTCGAGTCAGCAAGGGTTCGGTCGGGCTCCGCGGGGAGCCAGGGTAGCTGCCTGAAGCGAGGGGCGCGCCGGCTCGCGGCTTGAAGTCGTTCATGGTCGAGCGCGGCGGTTCTTCCCCCCGGGTGTTCTTCCCTCCCACCCTCTCTTTCGATTCCTCTCCATTCACAGAGAACAGGCAGCGGCGCGAAAAACACGCGGCCCACTGCCGGAGGAACTATGTCACAGCATAAAGTGGAAATTGATATCGGCGGTCGCCCGCTGATTCTTGAAACCGGCCGCCTGGCGCAGCAAGCCGATGGCAGCGCCTACGTGCGCTTCGGCGACACGGTGGTTTTGGTCAGCGCCTGCGCGGCCCGCGAGCCGCGCCCGGGCCTTGATTTCTTCCCGCTCACCTGCGACTACCGCGAGTACCAGTACGCCGCCGGCCGCATCCCGGGCGGATTCTTCAAGCGCGAGGGGCGCCCCAGCGAAAAGGAAATCGTCACTTCGCGCATGATTGATCGGCCGCTGCGGCCGCTGTTTCCCGAAGGCTTCGCCAACGAGACCCAGATTATCGCCCTGGTGCTTTCGGCCGACACCGACAATGACCCCGACGTGTGCAGCATCGTGGGGGCTTCGGCGGCGCTCTATTGGTCGGAGGTTCCCTTTGACACCCCCCTCGGCGCCGTGCGCGTGGGGCTGGTGGAGGGTCGACTGGTGGCCAACCCCACTTACGACGAGCAGAAGAAGAGTCTGCTGAACCTGGTGGTGGTGGGAACGAAAGCCGGCATCGTCATGGTGGAATCGGGCGCCCGCGAGGTGTCGGAAGAGACCCTGGTGGACGCCTTGCAGTTCGGCCACGAGCAGGTGAAGAAAATCATCGC
>JBOGNW010000110.1:0-3636 GCA_050747425.1 Candidatus Acidiferrales bacterium | reverse complement strand
GCGTCACGGTCGTCGCCCGGTTCAGCCTCGACAACTTCGCAATGGCGCTCCAGCACATGCCAGAGGCGTGTGCGCCGATCCAGCTCCTCGGCCTCGAACACCAGCACGGTAAAATCCGCCGGAGTGGAGAAATACTCTTCCAGTTCGGCCAGAGCTTCCTCTTTGACGCCCTCCAGCTCGGTTATCACCAGCACTTGCACCGGACTAAGCATGGGCCGGTTGAGTGCTTGCGCTAAGACGGTGCCTAACGGCGTTCGCTCCAGAGAAAAGCGCCCCACCGCGAAGTCGCGCACCTCGGCGGGGACATGCGCGCCGATGATCCGCTCGCGGGCCTGGCTGCGCAGGTAGGAGTCAGGGCCCACAATCAGATAGGCGGGCGATGCTGGGCGTCGAGAGGGGCGCCGGGCGGCCATGCCTCAGAAATTCTCCAGGACGGCGCTGACCAAGGTGGTGGCAAAATCGCGCGCCAGACGGTCGAGCGCCGGCTCGCGCTCTTCAAAAAAACTCGCCACATCGCCGGTGATTTCGTATTGCTCGCGAAAAATGTAGTTGGGGTTCGCGTAGAGGACTGCCTGGCTTTGGCGATCGCGCAACTCCACCGCCACCGTAACCGTTACCTGCACGGCCGAAGCGCGGCCCGTGGAGGGATCGAAAAGCACCGGGGCGGTGGTCGCCGAGAGCACCTTGCCGGTGAGCACGGCGTCCGCCTCCTCCTCCGCACTGGTGATGCGGTAGCGGGTGCGATGGATGAACTCCTCCATCACCGCCGTCGTCAGCCGTTGCTCCAAGCGCATCCAGGTGGTCTGGTTCTGAAAGGCCGGGATGGCAATGACCTTGACGTTGGCGGGCAAGCGGCTTGCTTGTCCAGCCGGACGATAGCCGCAGCCGGCCCCGGCCAGCAGGAACAAGAAACAGAACAGAAACCCGCTTGAGCTAAAGGATGACTTCTTCGCCAATGTCCACCGCCGTGCGGGAAATCAAACGCAAATTGTCCGCGGCCGCCCAGACCCAGAAAGCGTTCGCCCGGCCGCTGTCGCGCCCAATGGGCCCGACGAGAATCTCCTCACGGCCCGCCACCTCGACCGCCGCCGCCGGGGGCTCATCGCGCCCCACCAGGGCCAGCCGCTCACCCGGCAAGACTCGCTCCAAGTCCGCCACCTCGCATCCTTTCTCAAATTCCAACAGAACAGAAAAGGTGTGGGCGTGGAAGACCGGCGCCTGAATCAGTCGCAACGCCACTCGTTCCGACCAGGAAGGAGACCATCGCTGAATCTGGCGGCGAATGATGTCCTCGGTTTCTTCCAGCCGCGTGCGGCTCGCGGCCCCGTAGCGGGCCAGCAGGTTGAACGCCACCTGAGCGTCGAAGACGGTTCGAGGATACTCCTGAAAGGAAAGCAAGCGGACGGTCTGTTCTTGCAACTCTTCCAGGCCGGCGGCGCCCCGCTCCGAGACCGGCTCGAAGATATTGGCCACCATCTGGCGGAGAGGAAGCGCTGCGCTCAATCGCTCCCCCAGAGCCAGCAAGACAATGGCGGCCGCGTGCGGGGCCACGTACCAAGGCTGAGAGGACGAAGGCCGCGAAGTCGACTTCTCCAAAAACGGCACCCGCACCGCCGCCTCGGGGACGTCGAGCAGGGCATGGCTGAGATCAATCAGCGCGGCCGAGCCGGCCGCCGCCTTCGGCCAGAGGGAGCGGGTGAACTCACCGCTGGTGGAGGCGAAAAAAACCAGGTCGTTCTCGGTAAAGGTCTCGGCGCCAACTTCCTGGACAATGGCGGGCTCGCCTTCGAATTCGGTGAGCTGGCCGAGAGCCTCGTTGTCATCGAGCAAGGCCAGCTTCTTGACGGGAAACAGACGTTCCTCGAGGACTTCCTTCAGCTCTTTTCCCTTGAGCGACGTGGCGCCGATGATGGCGACGCGCCAACCCGACGATGCGCCGGGAGTCGCCATCCGCCCGCTAGCCTGCCAGCCCGAACAATCGACGCCGCGCCAGCTCCACCAAACCCCAGGACAAATAGGCGAGGGCCATCCCCAGCAGAACTATCTGCGAGTACTCGTAAATCAGCGCCGCCACTAGTGCGATATAAATGGTCAAAACGAACGGGTGCCGGCGGCCGAAATCACCCTCCTTGAAACTCGGGTAGCGGATGGTGCTCACCATCAGAAAGCCCAGGCCGAAGAGAAGGGCCAGCCAGGCCAGCCCCCAATACCAGTCGGTGATGGGCTCACCGGCGGCGTGCACGGCAGCGGCAATCACGCCGGCGGCCGCCGGGATGGGCAGGCCGACAAAATAGCGATGCGCCGCCGGACTCAGGTCGCCGCTCTCGCTGCCCTGAATGTTGAACCGCGCCAGGCGGACGGCTCCACAGATCAGAAAAGCAAAGGTGGCGACCCAACCCGCCTGATAAATGTGATGAACCAGGGCAGGATTGTCCGCGGCGGTTGGGTCGAGCCCTCGCAAACCCCAGACCAGAGCCAGGAAAGCGGGGGCAATCCCAAAGCTGACGATGTCGGCCAGAGAATCAAACTCCTTGCCAAAGGGGCTTGAGACCTTGCTCATCCGCGCCACGCGTCCATCCAGCCCATCGAGCACTATGGCGACGCCAATGAGCTTGGCGGCCCGCTCAAACCCGCCCAGACCGCCGGCGGCCGAGGAGAGAACCGAATAGTAGCCGCACAGCAGATTCCCTACGGTCAAGGCTGTCGGCAGGAGGTAAATGCCCCGGCGCAGGCGGTGATTGGCTTGCAGGTTCATTCTCGGATGGCCACAATGCTCGAGCCGCCGCGCACGTGCTCTCCCGGATTGACCAGAACACGGTAGCCCGGCTCGAGCAACACCTCGACCCGCGAGCCGAAGCGAATCATCCCTACCCGTTGGCCGCGCTCGAGGGCGTCCCCCGGCCGGGGCCAGAATTCGATGCGCCGCGCCAGCAGCCCGGCAATCTGGCGAAAAGTCACCTGCGTCCCTTCCCCTTCCACCGTCACCTCGTTTTGCTCGTTCTCCCGTCCGGCCTCCTCGCGCGAGGCAACGTGAAACCTGCCCGGGCGATACCGCACCGAGGCAATCGAACCGGCGATGGGCGAGCGGTTCACGTGCACGTCGAAAAGTGAGAGGAAAATGCTGATTTGAGTGCGTGTAGGTTGATGTTCGTTGATGTTATTAATCGACATTACGCGCCCATCCGCCGGCGACACCACCGCCCCGGGTGTCATCGGCACTCGCCGCTCCGGGTCGCGGAAGAAATAGAGCACAAAGGCTCCTAGCAGGAAAAATACCGCTCCCGCGGCCCACCACCCACGCCAGGCGGCCACTCCAGCAACCAACACCGGACCACTGGCAAAATAGAACCCGGTTCGAACCATCCCTACTATCAGTTGCTCCCCCCTGCCGAGGAGCGAAGGTAGCACAGGCGCGGAGCGCGGTTCAAGGCAGGACGCTGACGGTCGGCGCTCGACGCACGCAGAGGACCGCATCTTCTGTCGGCTGGCGGTAGTATTGCGGGCGGCGGTGAGCTTCGACAAAACCCAGGGCAGTGTAAAACGCCAGTGCGTTTTCGTTCGAGGCACGCACCTCGAGCCACCACTCCCGCACGCCCTGCGCCTGTCCTCGGGTCATTACCTCGCCCACCAGCCGCC
>JBOGNW010000109.1:0-4480 GCA_050747425.1 Candidatus Acidiferrales bacterium | reverse complement strand
CCAGTACAACGCCTTCTTTGCCGTGCCGGTGCAGGTGACCTACTACCTTTTACTACTGCTGCTTCTCGATGCCGTCGTGCGGCGGCGCAGACTTTCTTTCGGGCCCGCGCTGGCGCTGCGGGCGCTCACCCCGGCGCCCGCTCTGCTAACCTTCGTAACCGGCTTCACGCTGGCGCTGGTGATTCAAGTGGCCAACTTTCTTGTTCCGCCCCCGAGAGAGCTGGCCATTGACCGGATGATGAGCACGCGCGCGTCGGCGGAGCTGGTCATCGCTGCCGCTCTGCTAGTGGCCCCCCTGGTGGAAGAGCTGCTCTTTCGCGGCTACATCTATACGCTGCTGGAAGGATTGTGGGGATCGAATCGCGCCGTGGTGACCAGCGGGCTGCTCTTCGGCGCCCTGCATGCCCCGCAGCTCTGGCCGGGGTATTTCCAGATGGCGCTGCTGTGCGTGGTGGGCCTGATTTTTTCCCTGACGCGCGCCCGCACCGGCTCGACCACGGCCAGCATCTCGCTCCATTTTGCCTACAACGGCACCATCTCGCTCCTGTTTCTGCTCTCGCCCACTTTCCGCGCCCTGCCGGCGGTGTCGCTGCCCTTGCTCGCTCTGCTCACGCCGCGCTAGACTGCTGACAAGCGATGGTGAAAAGCATCGAGTGGACGGAAGCCGGCGTGGTGCTGCTGGATCAGCTCCAACTTCCGGTGCGCGAGGTCTACGTTACCTGCACGCGCTGGGAAGAAGTAGCGGACGCCATCCGGCGGATGGTGATCCGCGGCGCCCCCGCCATCGGCGTGGCGGCGGCCATGGGCATCGCGCTGGGCGTCAAGAACTCCGCGGCCAGCGACCTGGCGAGTCTCGAGAAGGAGTTCAACCAGATTTGCGAGGCGATGGGACGCACGCGGCCGACAGCGGTCAACCTCTTCTGGGCGATTGAGCAGATGCGGCAGGCGTTCGCGCGCCTGTCGGGAGCGCAGTCGCGGGAGGCGGTCGCGGGCGGAGTGGCGGCGGCGAAGAAGGCGATGGTAGCGGAAGCGCAGCGCATCCACGCCGATGACGTGGCCCGCTGCCAGGCCATTGGGCGCTTCGGAGCCGAGCTGCTGCCCGCCGACGCGCAGGTTCTCACCCAATGCAACGCCGGCGCGCTGGCCACAGGCGGCTACGGCACGGTGCTGGGCGTGGTGCGGGAAGCCGTGGCGCGCGGCAAGCACGTGCACGTGATCGCGCCCGAGACGCGCCCCTACTTGCAGGGGGCGCGGCTCACGACCTGGGAACTGCAGCGGGACGGCATCCCCACGACGCTGATCACCGACAACATGGTGGGCCACATTTTGAAAACCGACAAAGTGGACTGCATCATCGTGGGCGCCGACCGCATCGCCGCCAACGGCGACACCGCCAACAAAATCGGGACTTATCAGATTGCGGTGCTGGCGCGGGAGCACGGGGTGCCGGTCTACGTGGCGGCGCCGTTCAGCTCCATTGACCTCGCGACTCCCTCGGGCGAGCACATCCCCATCGAGGAGCGCTCGGCGGAAGAGGTCACGCACATCGGGACGGTGCGCATTGCGCCGGAAAACATCGCTGTGCGCCACCCCGCCTTCGACGTCACTCCGGCGCGCCTCATCACCGCCATCATCACCGAGCGCGGCATCGCCCGCGCTCCCTACGCGGAGTCGCTGCGGGCGCTGGCCGAGGCGCCGCTGCCGACAGGCTTCGCGGCCACCACAAAGTCCTGATAGGGAAAGTCCACGCGGCGGCCACACCACTGCCCGTAGGCGAGCGGCCGCTCGACCTCCAGACCCACACTCTCAAAAACAGAGAGAACGTAGCTTTCCTGGTAGGCGACCGTGTCTTCCGGCATAGCAGGATCGAGCGGGCTATAGGCGCCGCTATGATGAACAAAGGTGAAAATGCTGCGGCCGGCGCGCATCAGCTCCAGCGACTCCGGGTTTAACAAGAAGAAAGTGATAGCGCAGCGGCCGCCGGGCCTGAGCACGCGCGCGATTTCGCGGGTGTAGTTCTCCAAGTCCGGCGGAAGCATGTGCGTAAATACCGAGCCGAGGTAGACGACATCGAAGACTGCATCGGAAAAGGGAAAGCGATAGTCGGAGGCCTGCGAGCGACCCGCCGGGTTGTAGCTGGGGTTGGCCACATCGGCCAGTTGGAAGTGAAAACTCGCATAGCGCGAGGCAATCGCCTTTTGGCACCACGCGATTCCCTCGGGCACGATGTCGAAACCTTCGTAGCGCCCGCGGGCATCGAGAAAGCACGCGAGCGGGACGGCCAGACTTCCGACGCCGCAGCCGACATCGAGCACGCTGTGATGGGGCTTCAACGCGGCATGTTGCTGAAGAAAAGGAATCAACTCGCCCGAATCGGCGTGGAACCACCCGCTCCAGGCGTAGCGGAGGTAGCGGGGCGGAGTGAGCGGGTCGGCGCGTCCAAGCCAGCGATCAAGCGTTTCGGCGGGAAAATAGAAAATGCGGCGGAGCGTCAGTCCCGGACGGGGAATGATTTTCTTAAGATGTCGTTTAGCCGTTTTCTTGGCTTGCTCGAAGAAGCGCGGAGACAATCGGCTACCCGTTCTGGCGCTGGAACTCCCGCATGAACTCGACCAGGGCCTCGACACCCTCCACGGGGAAAGCGTTGTAGAGCGAGGCGCGCATGCCGCCCACCGTGCGGTGGCCTTTGAGGCCGGCGAGCTTGCGGGCTTCCGCTTCTTTGACGAACTTGGTCTCCAGCTCTTCGGAGGGCAGGCGGAAGGTGACGTTCATACGGGAGCGGCACCATTTTTCGGTGGTGCCGCGGTAGAAGCCGCCGCTCGCGTCAATGGCGGAGTAGAGGAGGTCGGCCTTCTGGCGGTTGCGGCGCTCCATTTCCGCGAGGCCGCCAGCGTCCCGCATCCAGCGCAGCACCAGGCGCATAAGATAAATGGCGAAGACAGGCGGGGTGTTGTACACCGACTTCTTCTCGGCTTGCAGACGGTAGTCGAGCATAGCCGGAAGCCCCGGGGGCACGCGCGCCAGCAAATCGTCGCGGATGATGACCAGGGTAACGCCTGCCGGGCCCATGTTTTTTTGTGCACCAGCATAAAGCAACGCGTACTTTCGCGTATCGATCTGCCGGCTGAGGATGTTCGAGGAGGCGTCGCACACCAGGGGCACGTCGCCCACAGCCGGCTCGGTGGGGGCTTCGGTGCCATAGATGGTGTTGTTGGAGGTGAAGTGGACGTAGGCGGCCTTGGGGTCGAGCTTCAGCTCTTCCTGCCGCGGGATGCGGGTAAAGTTCTCGGCGGCGGTGGAAGCGGCGATATTCACCTTGCCGATTTTCTTCGCTTCTTTGGCGGCGGTTTCCGCCCAGTGCCCGCTGATGATGTAGTCGGCGGAGCCGTCCTTGGGGAGCAGATTCATCGGCACCATAGCGAACTGCAAACTGGCGCCGCCGCCGAGGAAAATTACCTTGTAGTTCTCTGGCAGGGTGAGCAGATGGCGCAGGTCGGCTTCCGCGCCCTCGAGGATGGCGTCGAATTCTTTGGCGCGGTGACTGATCTCCAGCACCGACATCCCCACGCCCGGGAGAGCGAGCAGGTCACGCTGGGCCTCTTCCAGCACCGGCAGCGGCAGCACAGCCGGGCCGGGGTTGAAGTTATAGACGCGGTCCGCACCGGTGGCGGTCGCGGCTGCGGGTTTCGTCGTCGGGGTCACGCTCATCGGTCACCTCACCTGGCTACGCTTTCCAAATTCACTACGTTGGGGACTTCGCGGCGGTCGCGGAAGGGCACGAGGATGCGAATGGTTTCTTCGGCAATTGCCTCCTGGGCCTGGTCGGTGGAGGCGCCGATGTGATGCGTGCCGTAGACGCCGGGCAGGTCAACGACGTCGTCCTCGAAAGCGCCGGTGGCGGTGGCCGGCTCCTTGGCGAAGACGTCGAGCCCGGCGCGGACGCCTTTTTCCCGCACGGCTTTCTTCAGCGCCTCTTCGTCCACCACTTCTCCGCGCGAGGTGTTGATGAAATAAGCTCCCTTGCGCAGGGCGGCGAAAAATCTTTCGCTGCAAAGGTGCTTCGTGTCCGGGGTGAGAGCGACGTGGACGCTGACCACATCGGCGGCTGCGGCCACAGCTTCGGGGGATTCTTTGCGCTCGACTCCGAGAGCGCGCGCTTTCTCCGGGGTCAGCGAGCGGCTCCAGGCCACGACCGGCATGCCAAACGCCCGCGCGCGCTCAATCATCAGGGCGCCGATCTGGCCGACGCCCACCAGCCCCAGCGTGCGCCCGTAGAGGCCGTGGGCGTTGCTGAATTCCTTTTTGTTCCACTGGTGCTGGCGCAGCTCGGCGACGTTGTCGGCCAGGCGGCGGTCGAGCGCCAGGATGAGTCCCCAGGCGAGCTCGGCCACGGCGGTGGCGTTCTTCCCGGGGCAGTTAGCCACGTAGATGCCGCGCTTGGAGCAGGCGCCGACATCAATAGTGTCGTAGCCGGAACCGG
>JBOGNW010000108.1:0-14048 GCA_050747425.1 Candidatus Acidiferrales bacterium | reverse complement strand
TCGTGGTCTTCCCCGCCCCGTTCGGTCCCAGGAGGCCGAAGATTTCCCCCTGCGGGACGGTGAGAGACAGGTGATCCAGGGCGCGAAAGGGCCGCTTGACCCAAAAGCCGCGCAGGTAATCCTTGGTGAGGTCGATGATTTCGAGAGCGGCTGTCATCAGTGAATCACGCGACCGGGACTCTCATCATCCATCATCTTGATTGTACTGCGGGGTGGAGACAAAGGAAAAGTCAGCTGAGGCGGTCAGCCGCTATCCGTGGCCAGAAAAAGAAGGCGCTCCGGGAGAAACCCCCGGAGCGCCTAGGTCGTGTGAGGAGAAAGCCAACGCTTTCTCCTCGGGGTTAACTAACTAGCCAACTGGCGGTGAAGCGATGGTAAAGTCGCACACCGTGGACGGGTCAGCGCCCTGCCGGAGTACGCCGCTCTCATCTGAACAGAAGTTGCGGATGCCAGTGCGGTTCTGCGAGTTCGGGCAGCCAAAGATCTGGAAGGTGACGTTGATGGCTCCCACCGTGGTGACGGTAAAGGCCGCATCCGGCGCGGTGCAGCCGTCGGTGGCTCCAGCGCTCTGGTAGCCATAGCCGCTCTTGACGCCGGTTGCCAGGTTGGCGTCAATCAGGTCCGCAGACGCGGACGAGGGAACGCCGCCACCGGGCACAGGCCCCATGGCGGCCAGCGTCGCCGCAAAGCCTACGGCGGGGTAGGTGGTCGCATAGGTGACCTGCGAGGTAACGAGCGTCCGCAACGAACCCACTGCTGAAGATTCGTTGGCGGCGATGCGCGACCGAAGCAAGTTTGGAATGGCGATCGCGGCGATGATCAGAATGATCGCCACCACGATCAACAGCTCAATCAACGAGAA
Source organism: Candidatus Acidiferrales bacterium (assembly GCA_050747425.1). Lineage (GTDB taxonomy): Bacteria > Acidobacteriota > Terriglobia > Acidiferrales > 2-02-FULL-67-57 > CAYTXK01. The sequence goes on along the minus strand of JBOGNW010000108.1, from coordinate 13,186 downwards.
GCCCTTTTGGCGGTTTTTCATCTGTTCTTACACTCCCTTGGTCTTGCCTTTTTGGATTGGGGACTGCCTATAGACATCCCCGCTTTCACTCCTATTCTAAGCACTTGCGGTTCCAACCCACGACCAAGCTTACAACTCACTGAATCTACAGTGGTTATCCTGAAGAGGCCGTTTCTCGGAACCACCGGCCTTGACACAACCTGTCATCTGGCGGCTGACAGATAGTGTCATCCGCTAGATTTTGTACTTCTTAGCGTAGTGGCGAAAAGAGCGGTAACTCATCCCCAACAGTTCGGCGGCTTTGGTGCGGATGCCCTGGGCGCGCTTCAAGGCCGCCGCCAGGTAGGCGCGTTCCTGCTCCTGGATGTGCTTTTCCAGGTCGATCCCCTCCGCCGGGAGGAGGTCCTCGGAGGAAGTGGGGGCACTGACGCGGCTGATGTGCTCGGGCAGACTGCGCAGCATCACCTCGGGGCCGGTTTCGAGGGCCACGGCGCGCTCGATAGCGTTCTCAAGCTCCCGCACGTTACCGGGCCAAGAATAACGGCGCAACGCCTCCAAGGCATCGGGGGCCAGACCCCGCACCGGCTTGCCCATCTGCTCGGTGAAGCGCTGCAAGAAATGCAGCGCCAGCAAGGGGATGTCTTCCGGCCGCTCCCGCAGCGGGGGAACCGGCAGGGGGATGACGCTGATGCGGTAAAACAAGTCCTCGCGGAAGCTCTTCTCGGCCACCCGGCGCCGCAGGTCCTGATTGGTGGCGGCAATCACCCGCACGTCCACTCGGCGCTCCTCGGTGCTTCCGAGAGGGCGCACTTTCCATTCTTGCAGCACACGCAGCAGCTTGACCTGCATGGGCAGGCTCATCTCGCTGATCTCATCCAGGAAGAGCGTACCGCCGTCAGCCGACTGAAACAACCCTTGCTTGCTCTGCGTGGCTCCGGTGAAGGCGCCCCTGACGTAGCCGAACAGCTCGCTTTCCAAGAGGGTCTCGGGAAAGGCTCCGCAGTTGAGAGAGACGAAGGGCCGGTCGTAGCGAGGACTCAACTCATGCAGGCGGCGGGCAACCAGCTCTTTGCCCGTGCCGCTTTCGCCGGCGATCAGCACCGTGCTGCTGGTGGGAGCGACGGCGCGCACAATTTCCAACGCGGCGCGCAGGGCACGACTCTGGCCGATGATGTTGTCGCGGGTCAGCTCACGGGCGGCGCGGCGGTAGAGCTCGCGCTCGCGGCGCGTGCGCAGAAATTCCTCCGCACCTCGCACCACCGACTCGACTTCCTCGATGGTCCGGTCGGATTTGACGATGTAGCGGTCGGCGCCCAGGTTGAGAGCCTGGATGATCAACTCCTGCGGCTGCTCCTTGCCGGTCATCAACAGGAACAGCGAATCGGAACTGACCTGGCGCGTAAACTCCAAGAGGTCAAGCCCGGTAGCGTCTGGCAGAGTGATGTCGCAGACCACGATGTCGAAAAGCTGCTTTTCGAGCTGCGCGCGCGCTTCGGTCGCTGTAGGGGCGAGCGTCACCTCGTACTGCTTGCGGCGAAACGCCACCGCCAGGCTCTCGCCTATGGGTTCGTCATCAATAATGAGTAAGGTGGCCATCAGTGCGGTTTCGGTGCCTCCGGGGCGGAGACAGGCTCGCGGCGCGGCAACTCTACGGTGAATTCCGACCCATGCGGATGGAGGGGTCGCGCCCACACACGCCCTCCGTGCCCCTGCACAATCTGGTACACGATGGCCAGGCCCAGCCCGGTGCCGCCCGCAAAGGAACTCTCAAAAGGCTCAAAAATCCGGGTGAGCTGTTCCGGCTTCAGGCCGACGCCGGTGTCGGCGACGCGCAGGCGCACCACGCCGTTGTCCTCTTCCAAGTTGACCCGAAGCGTTCCACCCGCGGGCATGGCGCGCAGGGCGTTGTCGCACAGGTTCCACAGCAACTGTTTGATCTGGCCGGCATCCACCGCCGCCTCCACGGGCCTGGGAGGAAAATGCTTTTCCATTTTGATGTTACCGTTGCGTTGCGGGTGCCGCTCCAAGAGCAGAAGGGTTTCCTCGAACAAAGGAATCAGGTTGATGGTCTGGCGGCGAATCACCTTTTCCTTGCTGTAGCTCAGAATCTCGTTCACCAGCCGGTTCAAGCGCTCCGATTCGCGATTGACGATGTCCACCAGCTTGAGCTCGTCCTGCCCCACCTGAGCATAGCGGGCCAGTTGGCGCACCGAACCGGCAATGGCCCCTAAAGGATTCCGAATCTCGTGGGCAATGGCGGCGGCCAGCCGCCCCAGAACCGCCATGCGCTCCTTCTGGGCCACTTCGGCCTCCAGGCGCTTGACCTCGGTCAGGTCCTGGAAGTTGTAGACGTATCCGCTCTCGGCGCCTTCCCGGTTCTGCAAAAGAGACAGACTGACGCCGAGGATTTTTTCCTTGCCGCCCCCGGCGTGGATGCGTACTTCTTGACGCGCCCGGGGAGCTTCGCGTCCTTCGGCTGGCACGCGCTCCGTCAATTCGGGAAAACGCTCCGCCAGCTGTCCACCCTGCAACCACCCCAGGTTGACCCCCAAGATTTCTAGGCCCGCCGGATTGACGAGCAGAATCCGGCCCCCCAGATCGGTAATCAGCAGTCCGCTGCGCATGGATTGAATGATGTTTTCATTAAACACCTGGAGCTCCTCGAGCTCCGCGGCCGCATCCTTGAGGGCTACGCCCGTGGTGCGCAGAGTTTCCGAGAGGTAGCTGGCCATATACCAGGTGGCGAAAAACCCGAACAGGTTAATTGTGAGCCGCACTTGCAGCGGCCACAGACCCACCTCCTCCGGGTAGAGAGCCGGGATGACCTTGAAAAAGGTGGCGTTCACCATCCCCGCAAAAGAGATGAAGGCCAGGGCGGCGATGAAGAAAGACCCCACCCGGGACAGCAAGATACTGGCCACAATAATCACCAGCGGATACAGCAAGACCAGGTAACTGCCCAACACGCCGGTCACGTAGGCAATTCCGGTTACGAGAATCAGGTCCACGACCAACTGCACATAGGCCTGCACGTAAGGGTTCAACTCCAATCCGTGCAGGATGGCGTAGAAAACGGCCAGGGTGTACCAGAGGAGAATCAAAGAAAGGAAGTAACCGATGGCAACGGGCGAAGGCAGGAACTGGCGGATGACCAGTTCGATGCCCAGAACCAGGGTAATGACCAGAATCCGGACTCGGACCAACCAGGAGAGCCAGTCGCGGACTTGGCGAGCGCTGCCCATTGTTCAGCCCGGCTGCCGGGCCGGGGCCGACCCTGCGCCTATCCGGACAGCTTGGCGATCAGCGAGAACAGGGGCAGGTACATGGAGATGACGATGCCGCCCACCACCACGCCCAGCATCAGGAGCATGATAGGCTCCATGGCGACCAGCAGGTCTTTGACCGCCACGTCCACTTCGTCCTCGTAGAAGTCGCTGATCTTGTTGAGCATAGAGTCGAGGGCGCCGGTCTGTTCGCCCACGCCAATCATCTGGCAGACCATGGAGGGAAAGACGTCGGTGGCTTTCAGCGGCTCGACCAGGGTGCGGCCTTCTTCGACCCCCTTGCGGACTTTCATCAACGCCTCTTCAATCACGGCGTTGCCGGAGGTGCGGGCGGTGATGGTGAGTCCATCGAGAATGGGCACGCCGCTGGAGATGAGGGTTCCCAGGGTGCGAGTAAAGCGCGCCACGGCGATTTTTCGCAGCAGCATGCCGATGAGCGGGATCCTCAGCAAGGAGGCGTCGATGAAGTAGCGGCCCTGCGGGGTCTTGTACCAAGTGTAAATCCCGAAAATGGCGGCGCCCGCGCCGAGGAAGAGGAGCAGAATAAACCTCTGCACGAAGGTGCTCATGGCAATCACGATGCGGGTGGGCAGCGGCAGCTCCGCCCCCAGTCCCAGAAAGAGCTGCGTAAACACGGGCACCACTTTCCACATCAGCAGGATGATGACGCCCCCCATGATGGTGAAGGTGGCGCCCGGATAGATCATGGCCGACTTGACCGCCGACTTCAGCTTGACGTCCTTCTCAATGTAGACGGCCAGGCGCTGCAAGATGCCGTCGAGAATACCGCCCGTCTCCCCCGCCTCCACCATGTTGGTGTAGAGGTCGTTGAAGACTTTGGGGTACTGGCGGAGAGCATTGGCCAGGGTCGAGCCTCCCTCCACCTGGCTACGCACCCCCACGAGGGCTTTCTGAAAGGCTTTGTTGTCCTGCTGACCCCCCAGAATCTCGAGAGACTGCACCAACGGCAGGCCGGCATCAATCATCACGGAAAACTGGCGGGTGAAGATGGACAGCTCCTTGGCGCTTACGCCGCCGCCAAAGACGGGCATGGCGAACTCCTTGCCCTTTTCTTTGATGTTGACGGGCGTGATGCGCTCGCGGCGCAGCAAGGCTTCCATCGCCGCCTTGTTCTGCGCGTTGCGCTCACCGGTGACGCGAGCCCCGGTAGCGGTTGTGCCTGTATAACTGTAGACGGGCATGGTGCCTCCCTTGCTCCCTTAGTCTCCTTACTTCCGAACCGCGGTCGCCGCTTTGGATTGACCCACGATCCCGGCGCCCCGGCTGATCATTTCCTGCAACTCATCGGGATTGGAGCTGCGCGACATACAGGTGTCCATCGTAATCTTCTTCTGGAAAAACAGCGTCGCCAGCGCCTGATTGAAGGTCTGCATCCCGAACTTGTCCTGGCCGGTCTGCATGGCGGAGTAAATCTGGTGAATTTTGTCCTCGCGGATGAGGTTGCGAATGGCGGAGTTGGGCACCAGGATTTCCATGGAGAGCACACGTCCGCGCCCGCTGGCGTGGGGCAGCAAGGCCTGGCACATAACGCCTTCCAGCACCAGCGACAACTGGGCGCGCACCTGGCCTTGCTGATGCGCCGGAAAGACATCGATGATACGGTTGATGGTGGAGACGGCGGAGTTGGTGTGCAGGGTGGCAAAAGTGAGGTGGCCGGTTTCGGCGATGCGCAGGGCGGACTCAATGGTTTCCAGGTCGCGCATCTCGCCGATGAGCACCACATCGGGGTCTTCGCGGAGCGCGGCGCGCAAGGCGCCGGAGAACGACTTGGTGTCGCTGTGCACCTCGCGCTGATTGACCAGGCACTGTTTGTGCGAGTGGATAAACTCGATGGGGTCTTCGATGGTGATCATGTGCTCGGGGCGCTCGCTGTTGATTTTGTCGAGCATCGCCGCAAGTGTAGTGGACTTGCCGCTGCCGGTCGGCCCCGTCACCAGAATCAACCCGCGCGGCTTGGCGCAGAGGCTCTTCACCACCGGCGGCAGCCCCAGGTCATCGAACCCCTTGATCTGCCAGGGAATCGTCCGGTAGACCGAGCCCACCGCGCCCCGCTGCATAAACACATTGGCGCGAAAGCGCGCCAGGCCCTTGATGCCAAAACTGAAGTCCAACTCCCAGTTTTCCTCGAAGCGGTGCTTCTGGGCGTCGGTGAGGACGCTATAGGCGAGCTGCTTGGTCTCGGCCGCCGTCATGGGCGGCATCTCCAGCGGCCGCAGCTTGCCGTCCACGCGGATGCGCGGCGGGCTGTTGGTGGTGATGTGCAAATCGGAGCCGCCCATCTCCAGCATCTTCTTCAACAGTTCCGCCAGACTCAGTGTGGCCACGATCCCCTCCTGCCCTAGAGAACGGTTTCTCGAATCACTTCTTCAATGGTCGTCATGCCGGCCGCGATCTTGATCAAGCCGCTGCGGCGCAGGGTAATCATACCCAGTTCGATGGCTTTTTTCTTCAATTCCAGCGCCGAGGCTCCCACCAGGATCAACTCGCGCAGCTCGTCGGAGATTTCCATGACTTCATACAAACCGGCGCGGCCTTTGTAGCCCGACCCGTTGCAGCGCTCGCAGCCCTTGCCTTTGAAGGTCTTGACCGTCTTGGTTTCCTCGAGCGTATAGCCGACGTCAATCAAGGCCTGCGGCGGCAGCTTCTGCTCTTCTTTGCACTCCGAGCAGATGCGACGCACCAGCCGCTGAGCGCAAATCAGGTGGACGGAGGTGGCCACCAGGAAGGGCTCGATGCCCATGTTCATCAGGCGGCTGATGGTGCCGGGGGCGTCGTTGGTGTGCAGCGTAGAAAGCACCAGGTGGCCGGTGAGCGAGGCCTTGACGGCAATCTCCGCCGTCTCAAAGTCACGAATCTCCCCCACCAGGATGATGTTCGGGTCCTGCCGGAGGAAGGAGCGCAGGGCGGCGGCGAAGTTCAGCCCGATCTGCTCCTTCATCTGCACCTGGTTGATGCCCGGCAACTGAAACTCCACCGGGTCTTCCGCCGTCATGATGTTGGTTTCCGGGGTATTGAGGCGGGCGATGGAGCTGTAAAGGGTGTTGGTCTTGCCGCTGCCGGTGGGCCCGGTGACCAGCACCATGCCGTAGGGCTTGAGGATGGCGCGCTCGAACTTGTCCAACGACTCCTGCTCGAAGCCCAGTTTAGTCATGTCGAGCCGCAGGTTCTCCTTGTCGAGGAGCCGCATGACGATTTTTTCACCGAACAGGGTGGGCAGGCAGGAGACGCGGAAGTCGAGCTCCTTCTTCTTGCCGTCCCTGGTGAGCTTGAGCATGATGCGCCCGTCCTGCGGCAAGCGCTTCTCGGAGATATCGAGCTTGGCCATGATCTTGATGCGGCTGGTGATGGCGTCCCGCATCTTGACCGGTGGGCTCATGATGTTGTGCAGAACGCCGTCAATGCGGAAGCGGACCCGGTATTCCTTCTCGTAGGGCTCGATGTGGATATCGCTGGCGCCGCGATTCAAGGAATCGCTCAGTATGGCATTCACCAGGCGGATGACGGGAGCTTCTTCGGCGGCATGCTCGAGGTCGGAAAGCGAAGTCTCCTGCTCTTCCTCGGCCACTTCTACCGCGTCGGCTCCCTCCCCGATCTCCGTCATCAGCTTGTCCAAGTCCTGCTCGCTCTTGCTCGAGGTGCCGTAGAACTTATCGATGGCCTCGCTGATGGCGTTTTCCGAGGCCACCACCGGCTCCACCTTAAGACCGGTCATGAACTTGATGTCGTCCATGGCGAAGACGTTGGTGGGGTCGGCCATGGCAATGGTCAGCGTCGAGCCCACGCGCGACAGCGGCACCACCTGGTAGCGCGTGGCTGTTTCCTGCGGCACCAGTTTCACCACCGCAGGGTCGACTTCGTAATAGCTCAGATTGATGGCGGGCACGCCGTACTGGCGGGAGAGAACCCCGGTGATTTCCTCGTCGCTGATGAAGCCCAGCTTGACCAGCGCCGCCCCCAGCCGGCCCCCGCTCTTCTTCTGGTGCTCGAGGGCCTGCTTGAGCTGCTCCTGGCTGACAAGCTTTTCCTTGACGAGGATTTCGCCGAGTCGCGCAGACACCTGTCGGCCCCCCTCACGGGGCTGAAGCGCGGCTGTGACGCGCCGCCGCCCACGCACACCTCTCGAGCAACAGCACGCTCTCTACCGGCTTCGAACTAGTTGAATCGTAGGCAAATTCTTCGCCGCTGTCAAGCCAAGCGGCTCGCAAGTCGCGCTCCAACCTTGCTGCCTTGACTTAGCGCAAGCGGCTGACTATCTTGCCCTTAGCATGCAGACCACGGCGAGTTTTCCTTTTTCTCTGCCCCGGACGCTCCGCCGCTACTACCGGCGACTCCATCGCCACTTCGGCCGGCAGCAGTGGTGGCCCGCGCGGACACGCTTCGAAGTTATCCTCGGAGCCTTGCTGACTCAGAATACCGCCTGGGTAAACGTGAAGAGGGCGCTCAGCAACCTCCGCCGGGCGGGCGTGCTCTCGCCGAAAAAACTAGCGCGGGTGCCGCGGCAGCGCTTGACTCGTTACGTGCGTCCCTCGGGTTACTTCCGCCAGAAAAGCCGCTATCTGCGGGGATTCCTCGAGCATCTCCAGAAACACTACCAGGGCTCCCTGCCCCGGCTCTTGCGACAACCCGCCCCCGCCCTGCGGCAGGAACTGCTCTCTCTGCCGGGCATCGGGCCCGAGACGGCCAATTCCATTCTGCTCTATGCCGCCGGCCACCCGGTCTTCGTCATTGATGCCTATACACGCCGCGTGCTGGCGCGGCATGGGCTCGCCGGGGAGAAAGCCTCCTACGAGGAGTTGCAGGACTTCTTTCACCAAAACTTGCCGCGCGACGCCCGGCTGTTCAACGAATACCATGCCCTGCTGGTAGCAGTGGGCAAAGAGTATTGCCATCGCGTCCGTCCGGACTGCAACGCCTGCCCTCTGGGAATCGAACTGGAGCCTGCCCATGGCCGCTCCTGACACCAACAGCCGCTCCCGCTGGCTGCTGCGCGGCCTGGGGCTGATTCTGTTGCTAGGCGTTATGTTTGTTCTGGGCTCAATCAACGTGCCCTTCCTCGAGCCGGACGAACCCACGGAGGTGATGCTGCTCTATCTTTTCTCCGGCGTGGTGTTTCTGGCCTTTGTCATCTATGGCCTCGTCCTGATTCGCTACCTCTTTCGGCTATACACGGAACATCGCCGGCAAGTTCTGGGCGCTAAGTTCAAGACCAAGATGGTGGCCGGAGCCCTGGCGCTGTCGCTGCTGCCGGTGATTGCCCTGTTCTTTCTGAGTTACGCCATGCTGAATCGGACGCTGGCCAAGTGGTTTCCCCGGCCGCTGGAGATTGTGCGCGACGACGCCACTTCCCTGGTCACCTACTTGCTCCACGAGCAGGAGGAACGCGCCCAGGAGCAAGCCACACGCCTGGCGGAGGACGCTGTTCTTCAGCGGCAGCTAGAAACTCACTCGCTGGTTGGGCTTCGGGAAACTCTTGCAGGGCTCGGCCGCGCCTACCAGCTTCCCTGGGCCGCCGTGCTCGATTCCGACAACAAACCTGTGGCCATTTACCGCGAGCCGGGCGGCCCATTCGACTTCCAGGCCAACCTGCGCGACATTGTGCAGCCGTCCGACGCCCTGGCCTTTACGACCCACGCGGAAGTGTCCGGGAGTCAATTCGCTCTGGCTCGTGTGCGCGTGGACAGCAGCCACGGCGGCCGCCTCGGCGCGGTGGTGGTGGCGGTGGCGGTGCCGAAGGAAATAGCGGACGCTGTGGACGACATCGGGCAACAATCGGCGGCCTACGAGTCACTTTCGCGCGAACGAAAGAGCTACCGCTGGCAAGCTCTGCTCATTCTGGTGCTGATAACCGTACTGCTGCTGCTGGCGGCCACCTGGTCGGGGTTGCAACTGGCCAAGGAGGTGACCATCCCGGTGCAGGCGCTGGCGGTGGCCACGGAAGAGGTCTCGCGCGGCAACCTGGACTATCGCGTCGAGATTGCGGCCCGCGACGAACTGGGAACTCTGGTCAATTCTTTCAACGAAATGACCCGCCAGCTGGGCGAGAGCCGTCGCAACCTGCTGAAAGCGGAAATGGCGGCTGCCTGGCAGGAAGTAGCGCAGCGCATCGCCCATGAAATCAAGAATCCCTTGACCCCGATCCAGCTTTCGGCTGACCGCATTCGCCGCTACCTGGAACGCGAGCCTACGGCCACCCCTGAAGAACGGGCGCGCTCGCGCGAACAGATGGCGCAGTGCGCCAGCCTGATCGCGGAAGAGGTGCGCGGCCTGAAAACTCTGGTGGACCAGTTCTCGCGCTTCGCGCGCTTCCCGGAGGTGGAGCCGGTCCCCACGCAACTGAACGACGTCGTGCAGGGGGCGCTGGCTCTCTATCAGGATTCTCTTAACGGGATTCAGCTTTCGGCTGAGTTAGCGCCCAACTTACCCCTGATCTCCGCCGATGCCTCGCTGTTGCGACGCGTACTGGTCAACCTGATTGACAACGCTACCGAGGCCGTCGCCCACTCCCCCACCAGGCAAGTCCTGGTGCGCACCCGGCCCGCGGCGCGCGGCGTGGAGTTGAGCGTAGCCGACAGCGGCTCAGGAATTCCTCCCCAGGACAAGAAGCGCCTTTTCCTGCCCTTCTTTTCCACCAAGCCGAACGGCATGGGGCTGGGGCTGGCGATTGTCAGCCGCGTCGTGGCCGAGCATCGCGCCTCCATCCGCGTGGAAGACAACCGCCCCTCGGGCACGCGCTTCGTCATCGAATTCCCTCTCGCCTCCGCGGGCGTCAGAGCGCGATGAGCCGACCCTCCATTCTGGTTGTGGACGACGAGCCCGGCATCCGCGCCTCTCTGGAAGAAATTCTGCGCGAAGAGGGCTGGCAGGCCGACTCCGTAGCCAGCGGCGAGGACTGCCTCAAGGCAGCTGAAAAGAGGAGCTACGACCTCATTCTGCTGGACGTCTGGTTGCCGGGAATGGACGGGCTGGAAACGCTGGAGCGGCTCAAGGCCCGCGAGGGCGCGCCGCTGGTCATCATGATTTCCGGCCACGGCAGCATCGAGACTGCCGTGCGAGCGACAAAGCTGGGCGCTTTCGACTTCCTCGAGAAACCACTGTCGATGGACCGCCTGGTCTTGCTGGTGCGGCACGCCCTCGACCACTTGCGCCTGGCGGAGGAAAACCGCGAGCTGCGCGACCAACTCCAGGTGCGCTACCGCATTGTGGGCCAGAGTGTGCCGATGAAGGCCCTGCGGCAACAACTGGTGATCACCGCGCCCACCAATGGCCGTGTGCTAATTTACGGCGAAAGTGGAACCGGAAAAGAACTGGTGGCGCGCGCCCTGCACGCCGGCTCGCTGCGGGCCGCCCAGCCCTTTGTAGAAGTCAACTGCGCCGCCATCCCCGAGGAGCTGATTGAAAGCGAGCTTTTTGGCCACCGCAAAGGCTCCTTCACCGGGGCGTCGGAAGATAAGGTCGGCAAGTTCCGGAAGGCCGACGGCGGCACGCTTTTCCTCGACGAAGTGGGCGACATGAGCCTGCGCACCCAGTCGAAGGTGCTGCGCGTGCTCGAAGAGCAGCGCTTCGAGCCCGTGGGAGCGGGCGCCAGTGTGGAAGTGGACGTGCGCGTGCTGGCCGCCACCAACAAGAACCTGGAAGAAGAAATGGGGGGCGGGCGATTTCGCGAAGACCTTTTCTACCGCCTGAACGTGGTGCCCTTCTGGGTTCCACCGCTGCGGGAGCGCACCGAAGACATTCCCCTGCTGGCGAATTATTTCTTGGAGGAGTTCACCGCTGCTTATGGCCGGCGCCCCAAGCAATTCGCGCCCAGCGCTCTTGAGATCCTTCAGAGCCATTCGTGGCCGGGCAACGTGCGGGAGTTGAAGAATCTGGTGGAGCGGCTGGTCATCACGGTGCCCAGCGAGCGTATCGAGGCGCGCCACCTGCCCCCGGAACTGCATCGTGGCGCGGGGCGTCCGCCCGCCGCCGCGACCACGCTGGCCGAAGCCCGGACAACCACGGAGCGCGAGTTCATTCTCCGCAAGCTGGAGGAGAACCGTTGGAACGTTTCCCGCACCGCGGCGGCCATCGGCCTCGAGCGGACACACCTGCACCGCAAGATGAAAATCCTGGGAATCTCCGCCGCCGAAGGGACCCGCAAGCGCTAGAAGCTATTGCCCCTGTTGTCATTCTGAGGCCGGCAGGGCCGAAGAATCTCAGCCTTTTCCCGACGATACGCTACGGGCGGGCGCAAGGCCCGCCCCTACACAGCTTCCGGCTTTTCGCGGCCTCCAGGGCCGAAGAATCTCCGCGTCGCGTTAAGGCCTCGGCTGAGATTCTTCGCTTCGCTCAGAATGACAGACAGAGTGCATAGGTAGATTTGTGAAATTGTTCCTTAGTCGTGGCGCCAGTCAATCAGGCGCTCGACGTCGGCCTGCTGGCGCCAATCGGCGCGGGTCTTGACGAAGAGCTCGAGATAGACGCGGGTCTCCAGCAAGTCTTCTAGCTCCTTGCGCGCCGCCTCGCCGATCTTCTTGAGCCGTTGCCCCTGAGCGCCAATCAGAATTCCTTTCTGCCCCTCACGGTCCACAAGGATGATGGCGTGAATGCGGGTGAGAGGGCGCGCGGGGCTCGAGCCGGCGGCGACCTCCGGTTCCTCGAACTTCTCCACTACCACCGCGGTGGAATAGGGCACCTCGTCGCGCGTCTGGCAGAACACGTGCTCGCGCACGATTTCGGCGGCGAGAAAGCGCACGGGCTGGTCGGTGAGTGTGTCAGCCGGAAAGTAAAGCGGTCCTTCCGGGAGGTTCTCGACAATTGCCTTCTCGAGCCGGTCGCAGTTCTCTCCGGTGAGGGCGGAGAGGGGAATGATTTCGCGGAAGTTGTGCCGCTGGCGGAGGCGATCCATCAGGGGGAGCAGGGCCGGTTTTTCTATCAGGTCGATTTTGTTGAGCAGGAGAAAGCTCGGCCCGGGGAAGCGGGCAACCAGCTCGAGAGCCATGTCGTCCTCTTCGTTGAGGGGCCGGCTGGCATCAACCATCAGTGTCAGTAGATCCACTCCCGCCAGGGCTTCGCGAACCGATTTCATCATTTGCTCATTCAAGCGCGACCGCGGCCGGTGGATGCCGGGCGTATCCACGAACACGATTTGAGCCTTGTCGCGCGTCAGCACGCCCTGAAGCCGGGTGCGGGTAGTCTGCGGGTGGGGCGAAACGATGGCGACCTTGGCGCCCACCAGTTGATTGAGCAGGGTGGATTTCCCGGTGTTGGGCCGTCCCAGCAGGGTGACGAACCCGGAACGGAAACTCATGGAATGGGATGTCGCTTGCGACCTTTCCGGGCCGGGGCCGCCGCCACCGCGGGCGGAGCCAATTGCGTGACCCGCAGGCGCACCACGCGTCGCGGGGTAGCTTCTAATACTTCTACGCGGAGGCCATCGCGCTCGATGCTTTCGCCCGGACGGGGCACATACCCGAACCAGTTGTGGACCAGGCCAGCGAAGGTTGTAGCCCCCCGCGCTTCCAGTGTCACCCCCAGGGCCTGGCGCAAGCGATCAAGCTCAATACCGCCCCGCACCAGGTGGCTGGTGTCAGACTCTTTAACGATTTCGGCGCGGCGGGCCTGATCGGCGTCGCTGATTTCTCCCAGAATTTCCTCGGCCAGGTCTTCGAGCGTAATCAGGCCGGCGACGCTGCCGTACTCGTCCAGCACGACCGCCAGTTCCTTAGTTTCGAGCTGGAGGTCGCGCACCACCTCCATAACGGGCTTGGTTTCGGGGACGAACATAACCGGGCGCATCAACTCTTCCACGCGGCGCTGAGTAGCCACGCTCTCCGGCACGTCCAGGATGTCGCGCACAAACACCGCGCCGCGCACGTCGTCGAGGTTGTTACCCAGCACAGGAA
>JBOGNW010000107.1:0-3662 GCA_050747425.1 Candidatus Acidiferrales bacterium | reverse complement strand
GCCATGGGAGTCAGGCCAGCTCGTAGCGGAGTCCGTCGCTGGCGGCGATGACTTCGACGCCGGTTTCTTGGCTGAGCGTGCGCGCGAGCTCCCAGGGCCGGGCGCGCAGCATGGTCATGCCGAAGTGGGTCAGGATGGCTGTCCGGGGACGCAGGGCTTCGATGAGCGCGCGGACGTCCTCCAGAGTCATGTGTTTGATTCTACCTGGATCGTTGGCCTCGGGTTTCAGCCGCACAGTGTTGATGAGCAGGAGGTCGCAGCCGGCATAGGCTTGGACCAGTTCGGGGAAGTAGAGAGTGCAGGCGATGTAGCTGATGGTGTGCGAGGGGGTGGAGAAAATGAAGCCGTAGGTTTCGGTCCCATGCTGGTGGAGAATGGGGGGGCGGAAGGTGACACCATTACCCAACGAGTAGCTCACGCCCACGCGTAGCGTAATCACCTCGTCCACGTACTCGCGCACATAGCGCAGCACCACCGGGTCGTCCTCAAGGGCTTCGCGCGGGGCAAACACTCGCCCGCGGCGCTTGAAGCCGCCTTCGGTCATAGCCTCCATCATGATGTTGATGTCGTTGGAGTGATCGATGTGACGGTGGGAGAGGAGAATGGCATCGAGCTTTGTGGGCTCGAGTTTCGGTTTCGAGGCCAGGCAGCGCACCAAGCAGCCGGGTCCGGGGTCGACAAGGAAATTCACTCCCTCGAGGCACGCCCACAGTCCACCCGAGGCGCGCAACTGTTTCGTTACTACGAAGCGGGCCCCGGCAGTGCCTAGGAATTTCAGCCAGCTCTCGGCCATCGCGTCCTCTCTCTTGCGGCACCGACCCTGATGATACACTAGCTCTGGCGGCATCCCCGTAGGAGCCACGCGCCATGATTGTGGGCCTCGGCATCGACATTGCAGAGCCGGACAGGCTGCGCGCGGCGGTGGACCGTTACGGGAGACGCTTCCTCGAGCGCGTTTTTACGCCCACGGAAATCGCCTACTGCGAGCGCAAGCGCTACAAATGGGAGCGCTACGCCGTCCGCTTTGCCGCCAAGGAAGCGGCGTTCAAAGCCCTGGGCACAGGGTGGAGGCGCGGGGTGCGGTGGCGCGATGTTGAAGTTACGAACCTCCCCAGCGGGCAGCCGACCCTGGCGCTCAGCGGCCAAGCAGAAAAGTTCGCCCACCGCTTGGGTGTCAATCACATTGCCGTGTCGCTGACCCACAGCGACCAGTTCGTGCTCGCCCAGGTCATCTTCGAAAAATAACCGCTTCTGCTATCCCCGCGCCATCCCCGACGTCTAATCATTCGGTTCGAGGACACCCACGGAATAGTGCATGAGGGTGAGACCGATAGTTGGGTTGGTCCGCGAAGCTGCGGGGGCCCCGCTGGTATCGGGGCAGCGGCCCGACGCAACTATCAACTAGAAGGCGGGTAGGGTTTCTGCTCCCGTTACCTTGCCCGCTCTTCTTTTTCCGGCGAGTTGACGAACCCCCCGAAGAGCCTTAGGGCTCGTCGGGGGCCTGCATGTTGAGCTCGGTCTTGCGGAGGCCGCTGGGCAGCTCGAAGAGCTTGTTGTCGAAGGTCTGCTGCTCGGCGCGCACTACCACTTCCTCCTGGACCAGGCGGCCGCCGTCGTAGGTGAGGGTGCGCACAGGGTAGCCCTCAATGGTTTCTCCCCCGCTCCCCAGCGGCTTGAGGCCCGCCAACTGGCCCATGGGTCCTTGCTGGCCCAAGGGCTCGAAGAGCTTTGCCAAGTCAGAGAAGGTTTTGAAGTCCTCGGGGCCGAGCTTGAGCTGTTCGACGGAGGCAGCCCACAGTTCTCCGGTGCGTTCGCTGCCGCGGAGAATCTCGTAGCGGGTGCAGACGAAGGAACCAACTTTCTCCCCGCGTCCCGCCGCACGCACGATGTAGGGAGGCGGGTTGCTGCCCGGCCGTTGTCCCATGCGAGTCATCATCTCTTCCACCATCTTGCGCTGGTCGGGGGGCATTTTCTCCAGTTCCGCGGCCATCTGGCGCTGGGCGGCCTCCATTTGCTGCTTCATCTGCGCCACCTTCGCCGGAGTGATTTCGTAGTAGGTGCGATCCTGTTGATTGATGATCCAGGCCACGGACTTGTCGGCGCGGAAGATGACGAGGGTTTCTTCGCCCTCCGAACTCCGCGCCTCGATGCGCAGGCGGCCGGCGTCGATGGAGTAGAGGGCGCGACCGGCGGCGGTCGTGCTCCCGGGCTCACGCTGTTCGGTTTCAACGACTACACCCGCGCGGGCGACCCCTCCCGCCAAGCAAACCGCCAGCACGCACCAGCACGTGACTCCTCGATGGACTCTCATTGCATATTCCTCCCTTGGGCTCTCGACGCTTGATTCAAGTCGAAGGCTAGATTCTACCCGGGCGGGTAGAACGGAGCAACCACGTGGGACTGGCCCCCTGCGGGCGGCGGCCGGCTCTGGAGCGAATGGCGGTGCCTAGGCCGTGACGCCGATTCCGGCGGCGCGCCGCTGCTGGAAGCACTCGCGGCAGTAGACCGGCCGGCCCTGGGTCGGCCGGAAGGGCACAGTGGTCTCGCGACCGCACTGCGAGCAGCTGATCACGGTCTCGATCCGTTGCTGCTGGCTGTTGCCCTGGATTTGTTGCCGCTTCGCTTTGCAGAGCTTGCAGCGCTTGGGTTCATGCTTAAAACCCTTGTCGGCGAAAAACATCTGTTCGCCGGAGGTAAAGATGAATTCAGCGCCGCAATCGACGCAAACGAGAACCTTGTCTTGGAAATCCATCCCCCGACTCCCCACGCCAAAACGCGCTTCAACTGCTCCCGGGCCGCCGAGACTCCCCTCCCGGCGACACTGCGGCTCAGCTGCTGTAGTCGCGCTTTGCCTGCTTCTTGCGCATTCGCTTGCGAGCTAACGCTGCCTTGATCCTGCGTCTCTCCCCCGGCTTCAAGTAGAAGGAGTGCTTCTTGATTTCCTTGATGATGTCTTCCTGCTGCACCTTCCGCTTGAATCGCCGGAGAAGACTTTCAATGGACTCCCCGTCGTGAAGATCGACACCTGCCAACTAGCTAACACCCCCTTCTGGGCACTTGTAGACAAAAAGAGTGCGCTTACACTTGCCGAAAAGAACCTCAAAGTCAAGTGGAATCTTGGCAAAAACGGCTTCCGGGGCGGCTTTTGCCGGGGTTGCGTACATTCTGGGCTGGTACGCTGCTTGGGCAGCGCAGGGGGTGCGGGCGACAAATTTCGCCGGCGGGAACCCCACTGCGCTATAATCCCGCCCGCCCGGCCTGCCGACAGGAGGGTGGGCGGCTCTTTTTCTCCCGGTTTGGCTTCGCGGCAGAGGTTTCTCCCTCGGGGGGGCGGAATCCATGGAGCAAGACAGCGAAAAACTCCCCTTGAGTGAGTTCTACGAGCTGCTCGAGGCCCGGACGTACGTCCGCACCCCAAAGCGCTGGGTCGCACTATGCGCGCTCAAGGGCAAGTTCGGCAAAGAGCTGAAGCTCTACGAGTGGAACTGGCGCGGCGAGCAAAAGGGCTGGAAGGTAGGGCTGGCCAATCTTAACCTGGGCTCGCTCAACCTCAAGCGTGCGGCCGCTGACGCCGAAGAGTTGGCAGCCAAATACGAGATTCCCTTGAAATGGACGTAAAAAAAGTGGAGAGAGGCGTATGACGAAAATTGCAGCAGTGCGTG
>JBOGNW010000106.1:0-3036 GCA_050747425.1 Candidatus Acidiferrales bacterium | reverse complement strand
TCGCCGACACCGCCATCGTCTACGCGGCCACCGACCCCGCCCGGGGCTCAAAAGGAATCAGCGCCTTCATCGTGGAGTCACGCTTTCCCGGCTGGAAAGTGGTGCGCGAAGAAAAGAAGATGGGCATCGTCGCCACCGCCACGGCGGAGATTCTTTTGCAGGACTGCCAGGTGCCGAAAGAAAATCTTCTCGGCCAGGAAGGCCAGGGCTTCAAGATCGCTCTGCGCACACTCGACGACGGCCGCGTCGGCATCGCCGCCCAGGCCACCGGTATTGCCCAGGGCGCCTACGAAGAGTCGCTCAACTACTCGCAGCAACGCGTAGCCTTTGGCCAGCCCATCGCCAGTTTCCAGGCTATTCGCTTCATGCTGGCCGATATGGCCACCGAGATCGAAGCCGCCCGCCTGCTGCTGCGGCGCGCCGCTTGGCTCCAGGATCACGCCGAGCGCTACACGCTCGAAGCCTCGCTGGCCAAGCTCTTCGCCAGCGAAATGGCGCAGCGCGTCTGCCACAAGGCGGTGCAGATTCACGGCGGCTACGGCTTCAGCCGCGATTACGCGGTGGAACGCATGTACCGTGACCAACGCATCACCGAGCTCTACGAAGGCACCAGCGAAATTCAGCGCCTGGTCATCGCCCGCCACCTGCTGGGTGGCTAGAGAAAGCTCGCCGGGCGGTCATTCAGAAAAATCGCCAGAGGGTGAAAGGCAGCAGGTTTACTGCGGCTGCTTGAGGGCCACCGATTGCCGCAGCCACTCCTGCTGCTTGAGGGCGCGCGCCGAGAGGCGGTCCTTGGGGAAGAGTTGGAGGAATTCATCCACTTCGGCCAGCGCCGCCGGGTAATCCTGCCGACGAACCAGGACGTCGTGGAGCAGTAGGTGAACTTGCGGGGTATCGGGCTTGAGGCGGTGAGCGCGTTCGGCGTGCCGCAGGGCGTCGTCGGTCAGGCCGAGCTGCAGGAGGGCTGCTCCGAGCTCGAAGTGCGCCCGCCAGTAGGTGTTATCGAGCCGGATGGATTCTCGCAAGGCTCGCAGGCCCTCCACTGAGTGTCCCTGCTTGCCGTGCACAAAACCCAGCAGAAAGAAGGCGCGGGCGTTCTTATTGTTGAGGGCGGTGGCTTTCTCGAGGGCCTGCTGGGCGTCGGAGAATTTCGCCTGCCGGGTGTGAGCCACGGCGAGCTGCACATAGGCTTGGTCGTAGTCCGGATAGAGATCCAGGGCCTGCCGGAAGTAACTCAGGCTCTGCCCGGGCCGGTTTCTGTCGTAGAGCTCTTCGATTCCCAGTTCGAGCGCTTCCCGCGCCTTCGGGGGAACCCGCAGATCGGTTGCCGAAACCATGGCCTCTGCCGGCAACGACGATTCCTTGGATTCCGGCTCGAGAGCTAGAGGCGAGGCCTCGACGCGGCACAACATGGAGAGGTCGTGCTCTACTCGGGCCGTTCGGAAGCCCTCGACGCTCACCTCGACGGTGAAAATATCAGCCGGCAGGCGGTCAAAGTTATAGCGCCCCAGCGTGTTGGTGAACTGCTGCAGCATGGACACCGAACGCGATTGCGCCCTGACCAGAGCTCCGACCGCCGGCCTGTAGGTGTTGGCGTAATAGACACGGCCGTAAAGCTGGCAGCCAATCTCGGTGGGGGTGGGGGAAGAAGGCTCCTGCGCCGGCGCGACAGCCGCGAGGCTGGCGATCAAGACAAAGCCCGCAACTGCTTGACGCAGAGCCACGGTCACCTCGCGGCGAATTGGTTTTTTGTACTCCTCGGCGGGCCGAAAGGCAAGTGAAATTCTCGGCCGGCGTGCGCCAGCGGGTTCCCTTGCCGAAACCGGCGGCCTCTGCTACCCTAGCTCGTTCGAGAGGAACTGAAGAGCTCCCGTGAAAGCTGGCATTCATCCCGACTACCACGAAGTTACCGTCTCCTGCGCCTGCGGGAACACCTTCAAGACCCGCTCCACCATTAAGGGCGCGGCCATTCGGCTGGAGATTTGCGCCGCCTGCCACCCCTTCTTCACCGGCAAGATGAAGCTCATCGATACCGCCGGGCGGGTCGAGCGCTTCCGCCGCAAGTACGCCCAGGCTGCGGCCGCGGCCGCCGCCAAGCCCGCCAAGAAGTAGCCGCCTCGTTTCGCGAACCGCCCCCTTGCCACGCGCACGGCCTTGGACTAGACTCGGCGCGCAACCATAAGTGCGCGATGGTTGAAACCGCTCCGCCCCGAGTCACGCTTCGCAATTATTTTTCTCAGCCCTACGACTCGGCCATCGCCGCCGCCCGCACCTGTTATTCCTCCACGCTGGTCACCCCCGATCAGATTACCGACAAGCAGCGGCTCACCATCGGGGCCGCCACCTTCGAAGGCGGCCACCACACCGTCTATCAGCACGCCCACTTCGAGTTCGGCTTGGAAAACATCAGCCGGCAGTTTGTGTGGAGTTTTCTGCACAGCCATCCCTTCTATAACTCCGAGCAGCAGTCGCAGCGCTACGTGCGTCTCGACAGAGTGCAGGCCTTTGTGCCGCCGCTCGAGGGGGAGGCGCGCGCCGTCTACGAGCAGGGGGTCGAGCGCGCCTGGGATTATTACCGCCAGTTGAGCGAGCTACTGCGGGAGGACACTCATAGCATCCTGGCCGAGATCTGGCATCTGTCAGAGATGTCGCACGAGCGCCGCCACAAGAAAGTGGCGCGCCAGGCGGAGAAAAAATCCATCGAGATCGCCCGCTACGTGCTGCCCGTGGCCGCCTTCACCACCATGGTGCACACCCTGAGCGGAATCACTTTGCATCGCCTGTGGCGGATGCAACGAGCCGGCGACACCCCTCACGAAGCTTCGCTCGTGGTGCAGGAGATGGTGGCGCGGGTCCGGGAGGTTGACCCGCAATTCTTCGAGCGCGTGGGCAAAGATCCGCTCGCCGAAGAGCAACTGCCCGAGTTCCCTTTCTTGCAGAAGCCGTCGGCCAACGGTTTTCATGGCGAGTTCGACGCCCAGCTCAACGGGCAAGTTTCGGTTCTGGTGGACTACTCGCCGCAGGCCGAGCGAGTGG
>JBOGNW010000105.1:0-5168 GCA_050747425.1 Candidatus Acidiferrales bacterium | reverse complement strand
AGATTGCCAACCGTCTGGCGGGCTTCACGCTGGGGGAAGCCGACATCCTGCGGCGGGCGATGGGGAAGAAAAAACCGAAAGAGATGGCGGCGCAGAAGGAGAAGTTCATCGCCGGGTGCCGCGAGCGCAACATCAACGAGAAAAAGGCGGCCAAGCTTTTCGACCTGATGGCGCAGTTTGCCGGCTACGGCTTCAACAAATCGCACTCGGCGGCCTACGCGCTGATTGCCTACCAGACGGCGTACCTCAAGGCGCACTATCCGGTGGAGTTCATGGCGGCGCTGCTGACCGCGGAGACGGGCAAGACCGAGACGGTGGTGAAGTACATCGCCGAATGCCGCGAGATGGGGATTACCATCGAGCCGCCCGACATCAATTCGAGCGAATGCAACTTCACGCCCGGCGGGGAAGCGATTCGTTTCGGGCTGGGGGCGGTTCGCAACGTGGGTTTCAACACCGTGCAGGCCATCCAGGAGGCGCGGCAGCGGCTGGGGCGTTTCACGTCGCTCTATCAGTTCTGCGAAGAAGTGGACGCGCGGGTGCTGAACCGGCGTGTGCTGGAGAGTTTGGTCAAAGCGGGCGCCTTCGATTCTCTGGGCGCGCAGCGCGCCGCGCTGCTGGAGGTGGTGGACAAGGCGCTCGAGCGCGGAGCGCGTTTGCAGCGCGACCGCGTGAGCGCCCAGCACGGGCTCTTTGGCTCGGCCGGGGAGGCCCCCGCGGCTCCGCCCGCGCTGCCCGAGGTGGACGAATGGCCCGAGCACGAGCGCCTGCGTTACGAGAAGGAAATTCTGGGCTTCTACATCACGGGCCATCCCCTTTCACGCTACGAGGGACGCCTGAAGGCTTCTGCGGTGCTGCCCATCGCCGAGCTCGAAAACGCGCAGAACAACGACAGTGTGCGGCTGGCCGGGATTGTGGTGCGGGTGCGGGCAATGCGCAGCAAGAAGGGCGAGCGCTGGGCCATCGCCACGCTCGAAGATTTGAGCGGAGTCACTGACCTGCTCGTGTTTCCCGAAGCGTTCCGGCGGCTGGAGACGCGCCTCTACCCCGACGCGGCTTTGCTAGTGAAGGGGCGGGCGCGTGTGGAAGAGAGCGGGGTGCGCGTGGCGGTGCAGGAAGCCGACCCGCTGGAGCAGGCGCTACCCGCCCCGGCGGGCCCCGCCGCGGGCGGGGCAGGCCGCCTGTTGATTCATCTCGATGTCGGGCGCATCAATCCGCAGACCATCGAGCGGCTGGAGGCGCTTTTCCGCCGCAAGCCCGGCCGCTGCCGGGTGGAGTTCAAGCTGCCGCCGGAATTCGGCGAGCACACGGGCGGCAAGGACGTCCGCATTCAAGTGGATGACGAACTATTGAGCGAACTGCGCGGGCTTTGCGGCGAATCCGCCGTACACCTGGAGCGCTAACTGTGGCTGACGCGCTTACCACACAGAAGACTCTGGTGAGCCTGGAGCAGCAGCTGGCGGAGCTCGAAGGGCGCAGCGCCGACGAGGCCAGCCCCGCCGTCGGCGGGGCCAGTGTGGAACAACAGGTCCAAGAGCTGAAGGAGCAGGTGGCGGTGCTGCGGAAGGAAGTGGAGGCCGCGCAGCGGCGCGCCTGGCAGCGGGTGGAGCTGGCCCGGCATCCGCAGCGCCCCTATACGCTCGACTACGTGGCGCTGCTCTTCGAGAATTTTGAAGAAATTCACGGCGACCGTACTTTCGGCGACGACCCCGCCATCCTCTGCGGGATGGCGCGCTTCCACGGCGAGCCAGTGCTGGTGGTGGGGCAGCAGAAGGGCCGCGACACCAAGGAACGCGTGCTGCGTAATTTCGGCCAGCCCAAGCCGGAGGGCTACCGCAAAGCGCTGCGGGCCATGCAACTGGCGGCCAAGTTTCGCCGGCCCATCTTTACGCTGGTGGATACGCAGGGCGCCTACCCGGGCGTGGACGCCGAAGCGCGCGGGCAGGCGGAAGCCATCGCGCGCAACCTGCGGGAGATTTCGCGGTTGCCGGTTCCCATCGTCGTCACCATCACCGGGGAAGGGGGGAGCGGCGGGGCGCTGGCCATCGCCATCGGCGACAAGGTGAACATGCTGGAGAACGCGTTCTATTCGGTGATTTCGCCGGAGGGTTGCGCCTCCATCATGTGGCGCGACGCCAGCAAAAAAGAACTGGCGGCCGAAGCGTTGAAGATTACCGCCGAAGACTTGCTGGCGCTGGGGCTGATTGATGAAATCGTGGCCGAGCCCGAAGGCGGCGCCCATCGCGACCCGCCGGGGATGGCGGCGCTGCTCGACGAAGCGCTGCGACGCTCGCTGGCCGAGTTACGGCCGCTTTCGCCCAAGGAGCTGCTGGAGCACCGCTATGTCAAGTTTCGCCGCATGGCGCAGTTTTTCCGCGTCGACTAGGCCGGAAGGCGGGCGGCGGCGATTGACAGTCCCGGGGAGCTGTGTTAGCGTTTCTTTTTTACGTGTGCGCCCACGAACCGGCAGGGTACACTCCCAGAAAGAGAAATCTTCGGAGGCGGAATGAGCGCGCGAGCGCGGCACTATTTGTTTAGTTCAGAGTCGGTGACCGAAGGTCACCCGGACAAAATCGCCGACCAAATCTCGGACGGGGTGCTGGACGCCGTGCTGGCGCAGGACCCGACAGGGCGGGTGGCCTGCGAGACGCTGCTTTCCACCGGCCTGGTGATTATTGCCGGCGAAATCACTACCACCGCCACCATTGATTTTGCCGGTGTGGCTCGCCAGGTCATCCGCGACATCGGCTACACCGAGGCTTGCTTCGGGCTTGACGCCGAGAGTTGCGCCATTATGAACTGCGTCAAGGGGCAGTCGCCCGACATCGCTCAAGGCGTGGACCCGGGCGGAGCGGGCGACCAGGGGCTGATGTTCGGGCTGGCGGTGGACGAAACCGAAGAGCTGATGCCGCTGCCCATCATGCTGGCCCACCGGCTGACGCAGCGGTTGGCGCAGGCGCGGCGCGAAGGCGTGCTTGACTTCCTGCGGCCGGACGGCAAATCGCAGGTCACGATCGAGTACGAGAACGGGCATCCGAGTCGCGTGGACACGGTGGTCATCGCCGCGCAGCACAACGAGACCGTCAGCCGCTCGAGCCTCGAAGAAGGCATTCGCGAGAAAATCGTTCGCGCCGTCATCCCTCCCGAGATGCTCGACAAGAAAACGAAATATTTGATCAATCCCACCGGGCGCTTCGTCATCGGGGGGCCGCATGGCGACTGCGGGCTCACCGGGCGCAAAATCATCATGGACACCTACGGCGGCGCCGGACGGCATGGCGGCGGGGCTTTTTCCGGTAAGGATCCGACCAAGGTGGACCGCTCGGCCTCTTACATGACGCGGCACATCGCCAAGAATCTGGTGGCGGCGGGGCTGGCGCGGCGCGCCGAGGTGCAGGTGGCGTACGCCATCGGCGTGGCGGAGCCGGTGTCGGTGATGGTGGACAGCTTCGGCACGGGTGCGATGGAAGACGAGCAGTTGGTGGAGATTGTGCGGGCGCAATTTCCGCTCACTCCGCGCGGAATTATTGAAGCCCTCGATCTGCGGCGGCCCATCTACCGCAAGACCGCGGCCTACGGCCACTTTGGGCGCCTGGAGCCGGAATTCACCTGGGAGCGCACCGACAAAGTGGAAGCGCTGCGGCAGGCGGCCGGGCTCGAGCGCGTGGCGGTCAAACGCTGAGGCCGGCAGCCCGCGGCGCCGCGAGAAACTCCACAATGGCGACCACACCTAAAATCGCTTGCGACATCAAGGATGCGGCCTTGGCCGAGCGCGGGCGGATGCGCATCGAGTGGGCGGGCCAGCAGATGCCGGTGCTGGGCCTGATTGCCGAGCGCTTCCGGAAAGAGCGCCCGCTCCAGGGGGCGCGCATCGCCGCTTGTTTGCACGTCACCAGCGAGACGGCCAACCTGGCTCTTACCTTGCGCGAAGGCGGCGCCGAGGTGGTGGTCTGCGCCTCGAATCCTCTCAGCACTCAGGATGACGTGGCCGCGGCGCTGGTGAGCGATTCCGGCATCCCCGTGTTTGCCATCCGCGGCGAGGACAACGCCAGCTACTACGCCCACATCAACGCGGCGCTCGACACTCGGCCGCACCTCACGCTCGACGACGGCGCCGACCTGGTAACTACGGCGCTCAGCAAACGGACCGACGCGCTGGCGGAAATTCGCGGCGGCACGGAGGAAACCACGACCGGGGTTATCCGGCTGCGGAGCATGGCGGCCCAAGGCGTGCTGCGGTACCCCATCATTTCGGTCAACGACGCGCAGACCAAGCACTTGTTTGACAACCGCTACGGCACGGGGCAATCCACGATTGACGGCATTGTGCGCGCCACCAACGTGCTGCTTGCCGGGCTGACCGTGGTAGTGGCCGGCTACGGCTGGTGCGGCCGAGGCATTGCCGCTCGCGCCCGCGGGATGGGTGCGCAAGTAGTGGTGACAGAAGTTGACCCCACGCGAGCGCTCGAAGCGGTCATGGAGGGCTTCCGAGTGATGACGATGCGTGAAGCCGCGGCGCTGGGCGATATATTCATCACCGCTACGGGCGACAAGAACGTTATTGTGGGCGAGCACTACGCGCGGATGAAGAGCGGAGCGGTTTTGGCGAATTCGGGGCACTTTAACGTGGAAATTGACATCGTGGCGCTGGAGAAACTGGCGGCGGGGAAGCGGCGGACGCGCGACTCGGTGGACGAGTACAGGCTCGCCGACGGGCGCAAGCTGTACTTACTGGGCGAAGGGCGGCTGGTGAATCTGGCGGCGGCCGAAGGGCATCCGGCGTCGGTGATGGATATGAGTTTTTCCAATCAGGCGCTGGCGGTGGAATACCTCTGGATCCATGGCCGTGAGCTGGAGAAAAAAGTTTACGCTGTGCCCGAGGAGATTGACCGCCAGGTGGCGCGGCTGAAGCTGGCCTCGATGGGCGTGCGCATCGACCAGTTGACCCCGGAGCAGGAACGCTACCTGGCTTCCTGGGCGGAAGGCACCTAAGGGGCGGCGCGGTTCCGCTCACTCCCGAATGATGCGCGATTGGGCCCTCTGGGCGCTTGACACCGCCAAGACGCGCGGCGCCAGCTACGCTGACGTGCGCGTTCTCGACCTCCGCACCCGCGTCCTTTCCACCAAGAACGGCCAAATCGGCACGCTGACGGAAGGGGAATCGCTCG
>JBOGNW010000104.1:0-5387 GCA_050747425.1 Candidatus Acidiferrales bacterium | reverse complement strand
CGCCCGGCTCGCCGACGCCGGTGGGGGCTTCGTTGCTGGGCACGATGTGCACTTCCACCACCGGCATCTCGTCAATGCGCAGCATTTCGTAGTCGTTAAAATTCGTCTGCACCACCCCACCCCGGGCGATGGTAATTTCGCCTTTGAGCGCCGCGGTCAGGCCGTAGACGATGCCGCCTTCCATCTGGGCTTCGACGCCGTTGGGGTTCACCACCTGCCCGCAGTCCACCGCGCACACCACGCGGTGCACGCGCACCTTGCCCTTGGCGTCCACCGAGGCCTCGGCCACCTGCGCCACATAGCTGCGGAAGGAGTAACAGCAGGCGAGGCCGCGCCCCCGGCCTTTAGGCAGCGGAGTACCCCAGCCGGCCTTTGAAGCCGCCAGCTCGAGCACCCTTCGGAAGCGCTCGGTGTCCAGCGGCGGGCCGTCGGGATCAATGGGGTTCGCCACTTTGCGCGGCTCGCGCAGCAGGCGCCGGCGAAACTCCAACGGGTCCACTCCGGCCGCCACGGCCAACTCATCCAGGAAGCTCTCCACGACGAAGCCGGTGATGGAGTGCTCGACCGAGCGCCACCACGCCACCGGCACTCCCGAGGGCGCCGGCGCGTACTCCATTTGCAGGTTGGGGATGGCGTAAGCCAGATCAGCAGCGCCGCCCACTTCGCTTTCTTCGGGCTTGGCGCGATCGGGCGGGTCCCACCAGGCGCTGATGGAGGTCGAAACCATGCGGTGGTGCCAGGCCAGCGGCTGGCCGGCGGCGTCCACGGCCCCGCGCAACACGTGGTAGGAGGCCGGGCGGTAGAAGCAGTGCTGCGTATCGTCCTCGCGCGTCCACACCACCATCACCGGCACCCCCACGGCTTTCGAGACCTGGGCGGCTTCGACCGCGAAGTCGGCCTGAGCGCGACGCCCGAAGCCGCCGCCCATGAGAGTGGTGTGAACGATGACATCTTTGGGTTGCAAGCCTGTGACCTGCGCCACCGCCCCCTGGTTCCAGTCGGGAAACTGCGTGGGGGCCCACAGCTCGGCGCGATCGGCCCGAACATCGGCGGTGCAGTTCATCGGCTCCATAGTGGCGTGCGCCAGGAAGGGAAGCTCGTAGACGGACTCGATTTTCTTCGACGCCCTGTCGAGCGCTACCGGAGCGTCGCCGTCGCGGCGCACTACCTTGCCGGGCTGCTGCGCGAGCTCCCGGAATTTCGCCCAGAGAGTTTCGGTGCTTTCCTGGGCGTGCGGGCCGTGGTCCCATTCAATCTCCAGGGCCTCGCGGCCCTGCATCGCCGCCCAGGTGTTGGCGGCCACAACGGCCACGCCGCCAGCGCTGAACGCTCCCGGGCCGACGGCGGGAATCTCTACAATGTGCTGCACACCGGGAACGGCTTTGGCTTTCTCGGCCTTGAAGCTCTTGGCCTTGCCGCCGAAGGTGGGGCAGCGCGCGATTACGGCAAAGAGCATCCCCGGGACGCGGACGTCAATGCCATAGACCGGGCTTCCGATCACCTTCGCCGGTGTGTCAGTGCGCGGAGTCGTCTTGCCGATGATACGAAACTGGGCGGGATTCTTGAGCGGAACCGTGGCAAGGTCGGGAACCGGCATGGCCGCGGCGGCTTCCACCAGCGCGCTGTAGGGCAGCCGACGCCCGCTCTCACGATGCACGACTTCGCCCATCTCCGTCGAGCAGCTTTCCGGGCCGACACTCCAGCGTTGCGCAGCTGCCGCTACCAGCAACCCTCGGGCGGCGGCGCCCGCCCGGCGGAGCGGCAGCCAGGAAGTGCGCACACTTGAGCTGCCGCCGGTGCCGAGGTCGCGATAGAAATCCGAGCGCGTGGCCGCCTGCTCGACTCGAACCTTTGCCCAATCAACATCCAGCTCCTCGGCCAGAATCATGGGCAGCGAGGTGCGCACGCCCTGGCCCATTTCCGACTTGGCCACAATCAGCGTGACTTGACCCGAGGCGTCAATCCGCACCCAGGCGTTGAAGGGATGGGGCGGGGTGGCGGGTGGGGGAGGCGGCTGTGCGCTGGCGTCCCACGGAATGTAGAAAGCAATGACCAGCGCCGCGCCACCGCTGGCGCTGGTCTTAAGGAACGCTCGACGGCTGAGCCGGTGGCGAAGGCGGGTGGCCGTACTCATCGCCCACCTCCCGGCCGCGCTTCACTCGAGGGCAAGCCGGGCTTCTCCCGGCTGGCGGCGGCGCGGTGAACGGCGCGACGGATGCGCTGATAGGTGCCGCAGCGACAAATGTGCCCCGAGAGCGCGGCGTCAATGTCGCGGTCGGTGGGCTTGGGCTTGCGCTTGAGGAGATCGGCGGCGGTCATAATCATCCCCACCTGGCAGTAGCCGCATTGCGGCACTTCTTCCGCCACCCAAGCGCGTTGCACGGGGTGGCTGCCGTCGGCCGACAACCCTTCAATGGTGGTGATGCGGGCGCCCTCGACCAGCGAGAGCGGGGTTACGCAAGAACGCGTGGCCTCGCCGTTGATGTGCACGGTGCAGGCCCCGCACTGCGCTATGCCGCAGCCGAACTTGGTGCCCGTCAGCGCCAGGAGGTCGCGCAGCACCCACAGCAGCGGCATGTCGGGACTGGCGTCAATCGCGTGTTCTTTTCCGTTGACGATGATTCTGATGGCCATGGCACCCCCCGCCCGGGAGTTTGGAGAAGGCTGATGCTACGCCGCCCCGCCCCTGGGGTCAACCGTTGCGAGGCGGGGAGACATTGTGGAAGGAGGCGATGCGGGCGGGCGCCAGCCGTCAATCGGTTTCCGGGGCGGTGGAGACGATGCGCTGGGCGTGGGCCGGGTACAGCTTCACGAGGCATTCCGGGCAAATGCCGTGGCTGAACTGCACGTCGGTGTGCTCGCTGATGTAGCCTTCCACCTGTTGCCAGTAGTTCTGGTCGTTGCGGATTTTCTTGCAATGGGAGCAAATGGGCAGCAGCTTTTGCAGTTGCCGGACGCGCTTGAGGGCCTCCTCGAGCTCCTGCACGCGCGCGGCCAGGTTGGCCTGCAACTCCAGCACGCGCACTCCCACCCCCACGCGCGCCCGCAGCTCCTCGCGGTCAAAGGGTTTGGTGATGTAGTCGTTGGCGCCGGCGTTGAGCCCGGTCACAATGTCGTCACTATGGCCGCGGCCGGTGAGCAGGATGAGGTAGGGCGGGGTAGCGGTAGATCGGGCGCGCACGCGGCGGCAGACGTCAATGCCATCGAGTTCCGGCATCATCCAGTTGAGGATAACCAGCCGGGGCGCATCGGGTTTCTGGAGCACGGCGCAGGCTTCGATGCCGTTGCCGACGCTGAGCACTTCATAGCCCCAGGCGGCGAGGGAAACTTCGAGGACCCGGCGGAAAACCGGGTCGTCATCGGCAATCAGGACTTTCATCGCGCCACCTCCCCGACCAGGGTGCTCACGTCCTGGCGAAGACGCTCCATCTCTTGCTCTAAAAGGGCGCAGAGAGAGGGCGCGTCATCGGGCCTGCTTTTCAGCCCCAGGTCTTCGAGCTTTTGCGCCACTTCGTAGGCGCCCTTGAGGCTGAAGTTGCTCACCAGACCCTTAAGCGCGTGGGCGCTGCGCTGCAGGGCGTGGGTATCACGCGCGGCCACCGCGTCGCGCAGGCGAGTCAACTGGGCGGGATAGGTTTCGATGAATATCTCCACCGCCTCCCGCAACAGCGCCGGATCGCCCCCCACATGGGTGAGCACGGCGGCGCGGTCAATCACCGATTCGGCCGAGGCGCGGCGAGAGGAGCCGTCCTGGGGCTCCGACGCGATCGCGAAAGGGGCTTCTACCACAGCAAAGAGCTGCTCCGGTTTGACCGGTTTCGCCAGATAGGCATCCATGCCGGCCGCCAGGCAGCGGTCCTGATCCTCTTTGCGGGCATGGGCGGTCAAGGCGACGACGCGGAGGTGCGCGCCGGTGCGTTTTTCCCGTTTGCGGATGGCGGCGGTGGCCTCCAGGCCATCCATTTCCGGCATCTGAATATCCATTATAACGACATCAAACGCGTCTTGCTCCACGGCGGCCAGGGCTTGGCGGCCGTTGGCGGCGACCTGGACGGTGTGTCCGCGCTTTTCCAGCAGGCGGGTCACCACTTTTTGATTGACCAGATTGTCCTCCGCTACTAGCACGCGCAGGCGGCGGCGACTTTCTCCCAGAGTGTGACGGGTGAGGAGCGGGGGCGGCTCGCCGGGGCAGGGTGCTTCTTGAAGAACGCGGACGATAGCCTCGAACAACTCGGCCTGGCGAACCGGCTTGACCAGATAGGCGGCTACCCCCAGCTCGCGGCAGCGGGCGGCGTCGCCGCGCTGCCCGGAGGAGCTAAGCATCATGATGGTGGCCGCTCGGTAGTCGGGGTCTTGCTTGATGCGCTCGGCGAGCATGAAGCCGTCCATCTCCGGCATATTGACGTCGAGCAGAACCAAGGGGAAGGGCTGCTGAGATTCTTTGGCGCGCTGCAAGGCCGCGAGAGCGGCGGGGCCGCCTTCGGCCAGGGTGGGGCGCATTCCCCAGCGCAACAGCATTTCCTCCAGGATGCGCCGATTGGTGGCATTGTCGTCCACCACCAACACCGAGAGGCCGCGGAGGGTGTCCGGGTTGACCGGCTGCTCTTTTGTGGCCGCGGCGTGCGCGCGCCCCAGACGGGCGGTGAAATGGAAGGTGCTGCCGCGACCGGTGGTGCTCTCGACCCAGATACGCCCGCCCATCAGCTCCACCAAGCGGGAAGCGATGGCCAGGCCGAGGCCGGTGCCTCCGAAGCGGCGGGTGGTGGAACTGTCGGCCTGGGCGAAGGCCTCGAAGATCAACTGCTGCCGCTCCGGAGGGATTCCGATGCCGGTGTCGGCCACAGCGAAGTGCAGAACAATTTCATCGTCGTTTTGCGACTCGGGTTCGACCCGCAGCACGACCTCGCCTCGCTGAGTAAACTTGATGGCATTCCCCAGCAGGTTCAGCAGGATCTGCCGCAGGCGCCCCGGGTCGCCGACCAACGCCGTGGGAATGTCGGGGGGGAGGTGGCAGGCCAGCTCCAGCCCCTTCTGATGGGCTGGGAGGGCGACCATTTTGATGGTTTCTTCCAGGGTGTAGCGCAGGTTGAAATCAATGGGGTCGAGTTCGAGCTTGCGGGCCTCGATTTTGGAGAAGTCGAGAATGTCGTTGATGATGGTGAGCAAGGAGTGGGCCGACTCGCGCGCCGCCGTCAGGTATTCACGCTGCTCGGGGGCAAGGTCGGTTTCGAGCGCCAGCTCGGTCATGCCGATGACGCCGTTCATGGGAGTGCGGATCTCGTGGCTCATGTTGGCCATGAACTCGGCCTTGACCCGCGCCGCCTCCTCGGCCTGGTCCTTGGCCAGGGTCAAGGCGGCGTTGGTGGCGCGCAGCTCGCGCGTGCGCT
>JBOGNW010000103.1:0-4157 GCA_050747425.1 Candidatus Acidiferrales bacterium | reverse complement strand
TTTTCTTGAACTCGAAGTCGTGCGCATCGGTGCGAGTGCGGAGCTTGACCTCTTTGAGTCGGGTGCCTTTCTGGTGTTTGCGCTGCTCATGCATCTTTTTGTTGAGCTCATAGAGGTACTTCCCGTAGTCCATGATCTTGCAGACGGGCGGCTGCGCCGTAGGGGAGATTTCAACCAGATCAAGCCCGCGCTCGCGCGCCAGTTTCAGCGCTTCGCGCGGGGCCAGGACGCCCACCTGCTGGCCTTCTTCGTCGATGAGGCGGACTTCCGGAACACGAATCCGCTCGTTGACCCGCAAGGAACGGTTAGAGACGCTCGTATCCCTACCTCCTGAGAAAATTGTGCCCGCGCACGGGAAGCCGCAGCGTCATCAAGACTGGGTTACGGCTTCATCGGCTCGGGTGTTGGTTGCCCCTTGCTCGGCGGCACTCACTCCCCTGCGCCGCCACGCAAGACCGCCCGAGTATAGCACAGAATCTTTGCCCGCCAAGTCCAGTGGAGAGACTTCATACTTCGGTGGAGCGGGTTTCGACCAGGCGCTTGAGCTCCTGCTCGAACTCAGCCAGGGGCTGGGGGCCGAGGTCGCCGCGGCTGCGCGAGCGCACGCTAACCGTGCCGGCCGCCTCTTCCTTTTTGCCGCACACCAGCATGAAGGGAATTTTCTGGAGCTGGGCGTCGCGGATCTTGGCCTGAAGTTTTTCGTTGCGGGTATCGAGCTCGACGCGAAAACCGGCGGCGCGTAGGCGGTCGGCGACTGTGCGGGCATAGTCAGCGACTTTCTCGCTGATGGGCAGGACGATGGCCTGCACGGGCGCCAGCCAGACGGGGAAGGCGCCGGCGTAGTGCTCGATGAGAATGCCGAAGAAGCGCTCCACCGAGCCGAACAGCGCGCGGTGGACCATCACCGGCTGGTGCGTCGCGCCATCGGGGCCGACGTAGGCGAGCCCGAAGCGCGCCGGCAGGTTGAAATCGAACTGCACGGTGGTGAGCTGCCAGGGTCGGCCGATGGCGTCGATGAGCTTGATGTCAATCTTGGGGCCGTAGAACACGGCTTCGCCGGGGATGTATTTGTAGGGGATGCCCAGGCGCTGGAGAGTGTTCTGGAGGGCGGCTTCGGCGCGCTCCCAGTCTTCGACTTTGCCGGCGTACTTGTCCATGCGGGCGGGGTCGCGGGCGGAGAGATCGACCTCGTAGCGGTCGAAGCCAAAGGTCTTCAGCAGCGCCAGCGCGAAGTCCACGCAGGCGGCGATTTCGTCTTCGATCTGCTCCGGGGTGCAGAAGATGTGGGCGTCGTCCTGGGTGAAGCCGCGCACGCGCAGCAACCCGTGCAGCACGCCGCCGCGCTCGTAGCGGTAGACGGTGCCGAGCTCGGCCAGGCGCAGGGGCAGGTCGCGGTAACTGCGCAGACCCGTTTTGTAAATCAGGATGTGGCCCGGGCAGTTCATGGGCTTGAGCTGGTAAGAGACGTGCTCGCCTTCCATGGCCGGGAACATGTTGTCGCGGTAGTAGTCGAGGTGCCCGCTGGTGCGCCAGAGGTCGAGCCGCAGCGCGTGCGGAGTGTAGACCATTTCGTAGCCGCGCCGCTGCAGCTCGCCACGCAGCCAGTCTTCCATCAGGGTGCGGACGCGCCCACCCTTGGGGTGCCAGAAGATGAGTCCGGCGCCGCCTTCTTCCTGGATGCTGAAGAGTTCGAGCTCGGGGCCGAGCTTGCGGTGGTCGCGCCGGCGGGCTTCTTCGAGCTGGTGGAGGAAGTCGTCGAGCTCGGCCTGGGAAGCGAAGCTGGTGCCGTAGATGCGCTGCAGTTGCGGGTTGCCTTCGATGCCTTTCCAGTAGGCGCCGCTGACGTTGAGCAGCTTGAAGGCCTTGATGCGGCCAGTGGAGGGGATGTGCGGCCCGCGGCAGAAATCAATGAACGTGCCGGTGACGTAGAAGCTGACCTGGTCGCCTTCGGCCTTTTCCTCCACCAATTCGCACTTGAACGCCTGCTCTTGCTCGCGGTAGAGGCGCATCGCTTCCGCGCGCGGCAGCCAGCGGCGCTGGTTGGGGATGTCGGCGTCGCGCAGCTCCGTCATTTTCTTTTCGATTTTTTCCAGGTCTTCCGGGGTGAACGGCTGGGGGCGCAGAAATTCGTAGAAGAAGCCTTGCTCGGTGGGCGGGCCGATGCCCAGCTTGACCTCGGGGAATAGCTCCAGCACCGCCGCTGCCAGCAAGTGCGCCGAGCTGTGCCGGAAGACAAAGAGGCCGTCGGGGTCGTCGGGAGTCAGAAACTCGAGCCGGGTGTCTTTTTCCAATGGTTCGGTGAGGTCAATCAGGTTGCCGTTCGACCGGGCCACCACCACCTGCTCGCTCAGTCGCGAGTTGAGTTTCTTCAGCAAGTCGAGCGGCGTGGCGCCCTTCGCCACCTGCTCGACCTGGCCCTCCGGCAACGTGATCTTGATGCTTTCCATGACCACTCAGCCTGCCGGGAAATGATAAAGCTAACCGCGGCTTCGCGATAGGGTCAATTTAAGTGCAGCCCTTGCTAGTGGCGGAAGTGGCGGATGCCCGTGAAGACCATCGCCAGGCCCAGGCGGTCGGCGGCAGCGATGACTTCCCCGTCGCGCACCGAGCCGCCGGGCTGAATCACCGCCGTCACACCGACTTTGGCGGCTTCTTCGATGCCGTCCGGGAAGGGGAAGAAGGCATCGGAGGCCAGCACCGAGCCCGCCAGCGGCAAGACGGCTTTCTGGGCGCCGAGTTTGACGGAATCCACGCGGCTCATCTGCCCGGCGCCGATGCCGACGGTCTGCCCGTCGCGGGCGTAGACGATGGCGTTCGACTTTACGTGCTTGGCCACCAGCCAGGCGAAGAGCAGCGATTCCATTTCCGCCGCCGTGGGCGCTCGCTTGGTGGCAGTGCGCAGCTGCGCCGGGTCGAACTTACTTACGTCCCTGTCTTGCACCAATAGCCCGCCGGAAATAGAGCGCAGTTGCATATCATGCAGCGTGACAGCGGAATCGCCCCGCGCTTCCACTGTCAGTAGGCGCAGGTTTTTCTTTTTGACCAGGATTTCGAGCGCCGCGGGTTCGTAGGCGGGCGCCGCGATGGCTTCGACGAAATGCTTGCTCATCGCTTCGGCCGTGGCGGCCGCGAGCGGCCGATTGAAAGCGAGGACCGAGCCAAAGGCCGAGACCGGGTCGCAGGCGTAGGCTTTTTCGTAGGCTTCGGCTTGTCCCGAAGCCTCGGGAGAGGCGAGGGCCACTCCGCAAGGATTGGTGTGCTTGATGATGACGGCGACAGGGTCTTCAAATTCGCTGGCCAGCTCCCAGGCGGCGTCGAGGTCGAGCAGGTTGTTATAGGAAAGCTCTTTGCCCTGGAGTTGGCGGGCTTCCGCGATTCCGAGTTCCGCCAGGGTGCGGTAGAGCGCCGCGCGTTGGTGGGGATTCTCGCCGTAGCGCAGGTCAGCAGCCTTGCTGGCCACCAGCGCGAGTTTGGAGGGGAAGCCCGAGGCGTCCCGAAGCATCGGGAGGCGCACGAGCTTGTCGTCCTCGATTTGCAGCTCTTCGAGCGTGCCGGCGATGGTGGCATCGTAGGCCGCGGTGGCGGCGAAGGCTTTGCGCGCCAGCGCCAACCGCGAGGCAGGTGAGAGGCTGCCGCGGGCGCGCAGTTCTTCAATGACGCCGGCGTAATCATCCGGCAAGACCACGACGCCGACGGCGGAACAATTTTTGGCGCCGGCGCGGATCATGCTCGGCCCGCCCACGTCGATTTCTTCGATGATTTCTTCCGGGGTAGACTCGGCACGCGCGGCAGTCTGCGCAAAAGGGTAGAGATTGACCACGACGAGGTCGATGGGCGCCAGCCCCTGTCGTTGCAACTCCTGCTGGTGTTTGGGGTCGTCGCGCCGGGCGAGCAGGCCGGCGTGGATGGCCGGGTGCAAAGTTTTCACGCGCCCGCCGAGCATCTCGGGAAATCCGGTGAGTTCGCTCACTTCGCGCAAGGGAATCTGGTTTTCGCGCAGCAGGCGCGCGGTGCCGCCGGTAGAGATGATTTCGATGCGGAGCTCCACCAGCGCCCGCGCCAGCTCGACGACGCCGCGCTTGTCATACACGCTCACCAGGGCACGCTCGCACCGGTTCATCGGGGACTTCTCCTGTTCGGTTCGTAGAGCGAAAAAC
>JBOGNW010000102.1:0-3760 GCA_050747425.1 Candidatus Acidiferrales bacterium | reverse complement strand
GGCGAAGACGGCCGCACCCTCGTCTACGCCTACTCCACCGCCACCACTCCATGGCAATGGTACCGGGCGCGTCTCGAGGGCAACCGCATCGCCGAGGCGGCGCTATTCACCGACCTGAACCCCGGCTTCAAAGACAAACCCGTCTACAAAACTGAAATCGTCCGCTGGAAGGGCGCCCGCGAACAAGAGGTCGAGGGCATCCTCTACTACCCGCTGAACTACACCGAGGGCAAGCGCTACCCGCTCATCCTCAGCATTCACGGCGGCCCCACCGGCGCCGATCTCGATGCCTTCGACCAGAGCTATGCCTACCCGAAAATCCTGCTGGCGCAGAAGGGCGCCCTCCTCCTGGAAGTGAATTACCACGGCAGCGCCAACTACGGGCTGGAGTGGGTCGAGTCCATCTGCTGCGGCAATTATTACGACCTGGAGCGCGTGGACCTGGAAAATGGCGTGGACTACCTCATCGGCCGCGGCCTCGCCGACCCCGACAAACTCGCCACCATGGGCTGGTCGAACGGCTCCATCCTCTCCATCGAGCTTGTCACCCGCAACCCGCGCTACAAAGTCATCTCCGCCGGCGCCGGCGACGTGGAATGGTTCAGCGACTGGGCCAACGTCGACTTCGGCGCTTCCTTCGACAACTACTATTTCGGCGCCGCCCCCTACGAAGACCCCCAGCTCTACCTCCGCAAGTCGCCCTACTTCCGCCTCAAAGACGTCACTGCCCCCACCATCATTTACTTCGGCACCGAAGACCGCAACGTGCCCACCGACCAGGGCTGGTCGCACTTCCGCGTCCTCCAGCAGGTAGGCAAGGTGCCCGTGCGCTTCATTCTCTTCCCCGGCGAGCCCCACGGCCTGCGCAAGTTCGCTCACCAGCGGCGCAAGCTGGAGGAAGACCTGGTCTGGTTCGACCGCTACCTCTTCGGCGGCTACAAAGCGCCCAACGAGGCCTTCAAAGAGGGCTCGCCCCTCGATGTCGCCCTCAAAAGCACCCGCGTGCAGAAGATGGGCGCCAACTACGGTGTCCCGAACAAAGGGGTATTGTTGCCCGAAGTTGTCCAATACAAGGGATTGCGTCTGGGGCGCTTCGAAGTCACCCGCGCGCAGTACGCCGCCTTCGACCCCAAATACAGCGTCGCTCCGGGAACGGAGAACTTCCCCGCCAGTGGCCTGACCTTCGAGCAGGCGCAAGCCTATTGCGCCTGGCTGGCGAAACTCACCGGGCAGACCTACCGCCTGGCTGGCCAAGACGAAATGAAAGACGTGTACGAGGGCGCCACCGGCAACGAAAACACGCTCGACTTCTGGGCGGGCTACCCGCTCAACCCTGACGATGCCGCCCGGCTGGCCGCGAAAATCGCCGAGCTTCCCGGCCCCGCCCCCCTCCTCCGCGAGGTCGGTCAGTTCCAGGGACGCGGCGAGGACGACCTGGTCTTCGATCTCGGCGGCAACGTCGCCGAGTGGGTCGTGGGCGCGGACGGGAAAGGTAAACTCCTCGGCGGCAGCGCCGACCGCGCCGCGGATCCCAAAGCCCAAGCGGCCGAAGCCGCCGCAGCCTACCGCGGCTTCCGCGTTGCCCGCGGCGACCCAAAAAAGCCCGCCCCGGCTCAGAAGGCCGACTAGCAGGTTGTACGGCGCTTGGTTGGCGGGTCAGGGCTTTAGCCCTGACATAAAGGCCGGAAAAGTGGAGGGCTTTAGCCCCTGAGGCTTTTCTTGTTGGCGGGTCAGGGCTTCAGCCCTGACATAAAGGCCGGAAAAGTGGAGGGCTTTAGCCCCTGAGGCTTCTCTTGAAGGAGGTGGGCAGCAAGTTCCAGCGAGATAGGATGGCGCTGGTTGGCGTTTAGCGCCTAATGCGCTACCGCCACCGGCGCCGCCGCTTCCGCATCCCCGTAGGGGATAATGATCCAGCAAACGATGTAGGCGAGCAGGCCGCCTCCCCCGAACAGCGCCACCAGCAGCCAAATCACGCGCACCAGCGTGATATCGAGCCCAAAGTACTCCGCAAACCCGGCGCACACGCCGGCAATCATTTTGTTTTTGCGCGAGCGTCGCAGAGGCTTGGCGGGCGGCTCCGAAGGCGTGGCGACTTTCTGCGCCGCGCCGCAGTGGTAGCAATACCGCGAACCCTCAAGAATCTCCTGGTTGCAGTTATAGCAAATCATCTCCTGCCTCCCTGCTCTAGTCTACGAAGTCGCCTGCGCAAAAGTTCCATCCACTCAGAAAGCCAGCAGCTCCCGCGCCGCGCGCAGGACATCGTCCGTCTGGGGGAGGATGACATCCTCCAGCAGGGGCTGGTAGGCGCAAAAAGTATCGAGCGCCGCCACCCGCCGCACCGGCGCATCCAGGTGGTCAAAAAGCTCATCGCTGAGGCGCGCGGCGATTTCCGCTCCGTACCCCCAGGAAATGGTGTCCTCGTAAACCACCAGCGCTCGGTTCGTCTTCTTCACCGAGTCCGCAATAGCCGCCCAATCGTAAGGGCTGAGCGAGCGCAGGTCGAGCAAGTCCACCGTGCTGCCGTCTTCTTTTTCCAACGTCGTCGCCGCCTGCAGCGAGCGATAAACCAGCGAGCCGTAAGTGATGATGGTCAGGTCAGCGCCCTCCCGGATGAGGTTGGCCTTCCCGAAGGGAATCATGTAGTCAGGGCCCGGATAGGCGGCGCGGTTGTGGGCCTGGCGATAGAGGTGCTTGGGCTCGAGAAACAGTACCGGGTCGTCGGCGCGAATGGCCGTGCGCAGCAACCCATTGGCGTCGAGCGCCGTCGCCGGCATCACCACCCGCAGCCCGGGGGTGTGGGTGAAAATCACTTCGCCCGACTGGCTGTGGTAAATGGCGCCGCCGCCCAGGTAGCCGCCCGTAGGTACACGCACCACCACCGGGCACTTGAAGCTGTTGTTGGAGCGCCAGCGCAGCAGCGCCAGCTCGTTGCGCAACTGCATCATCGCCGGCCAGATGTAGTCGAAAAACTGGATCTCCACCACCGGCTTCAGCCCGCGCGTGGCCCAGCCGATGGCGCGCCCGATGATGTTGGCTTCCGCCAGCGGCGTGTTGAAGACACGCCGGCTGCCGAATTTGCGTTGCAGGCCATAGGTGCACTTGAAAACCCCGCCCTTGCCTTTCACCTGCTCCAGATACTCTTCGCGGCTGCAATCGGCCACGTCCTCGCCGAAAACCACCAGGCGGGGATCGCGCCCCATCTCGTCGTGCAGGCAGGCGTTGATTAGGTCCACCATCGTCTTGTTGGGTTCGCCCTCGGCTCGCCGCTCGGTGGAAAACATCGCCGACGTCGGGTCGACATCCGGGGAATACACGTAGAGCGTGGCGCTTTCGGGGGGCGGCGGCGCCGCGGCCAGCGCCCGGTCGGTCGCTTCCAGGATTTCCTTGTCCACTTCCTTTTCCAGCCGCTCCAGCCCTTCTTCGTCAAGAATCCCCTCGCGTATCAGAAACAACCCAAACTTGGGGATGGGGTCGCGGCGGGCTTCCTCCTCGCGCTCTTTATCGGGCTTGTAGAGCCGCTCGTCGTCCGACATGGAGTGGGAATAGGGACGAGTGACGGTGGCGTGGACCAGGGCGGGACCCCGCCGCGCGCGGCAGTGCTGCGCGGCGCGGCTCACCGCCGCATAGCTCTCCAGCGGGTCGGTGCCGTCGCAGGTCTCAATTTTCAGCCCCGGGTAGGCAACCAGCAGCTTGGAAATGCTTCCCCCCGCCGTCTGCACCTCGACCGGCACACTGATGGCGTAGCCGTTGTCCTCGATCA
>JBOGNW010000101.1:0-4363 GCA_050747425.1 Candidatus Acidiferrales bacterium | reverse complement strand
GGGCGTAGTGGCGCTTCGCGGTCTCGTACTCCACGTGCGCCACCGCAATGGTGATCCCCCGCGCCTTCTCCTCCGGAGCGTTGTCAATGGAATCAAAGGCCCGAAAGGCCACCTTGGGGTTCGCCTTGCCCAGCACCTTGGTGATGGCGCTGGTCAGCGTGGTCTTGCCGTGATCAATGTGCCCGATGGTCCCTATGTTTACGTGCGGCTTCGACCGCTCGAATTTTGCCTTCGCCATCTATTTACTCCTCGATGCATGCGTCGTACGGAATCGCTCTGTCCCTCGCCCTACTTGACCAGCTTGCCGGTGGCGCGGGCGATGACTTCTTCGGCCACTTCGCCCGGCAACTCGGAATACTGTTTGAAATGCAGGGTGAAGGTGCCGCGCCCCTGGGTGCGCGAGCGCAGCTCAGTGGCGTAGCCGAACATGGTGGCGAGCGGCACGGTGGCGCGAATCACCTGCGAGCCAGCGACGCGCTCCATCCCGGCCACCTGCCCGCGCCGGGCGCTGATGTCGCCGATAACATCGCCCATGTACTCTTCCGGCACCACCACTTCGAGCGCCATCATCGGCTCGAGCAGCACCGGTTGCGCCCGCTGTGCGGCCTCTTTGAAGGCCAGCGAGCCGGCAATTTTGAAGGCCACCTCGGAGCTGTCCACCTCGTGGAAGCTGCCGTCGGTCAGCCGCACCACCACGTTCACCATCTCGTAGCCCGCCAGGATCCCGCCCTCCATGGCTTCGAAGACGCCGTCTTCGATGGACGGAATGAAGTTGCGCGGGATGGCCCCGCCCCGGATTTCGTCCACGAACACCAGATGGTTTTCTTTGTGGAGGCGGGCTTTGTTCTTGGCGAGCAGTTTCTGGATTTCTTCCGAAGGGTGGTGGGGATCGAAGGGGTCCAGCACCAGCACGCAGTGGCCGTACTGGCCGCGGCCGCCCGTCTGCCGGATGTACTTGCCCTCGGCCTCGGCGCGCCGGCGGATGGTTTCGCGGTAGGCGACCTGCGGCCGGCCGACATTGGCGGCCACGCTGAACTCGCGCAGCATGCGGTCGGTGATGATTTCTAGATGCAGCACGCCCATGCCGCTGATCAGCGTCTGGCCGGTGTCGGCGTCGGTGTGGACGCGGAAGGTCGGGTCTTCCTGCTGGAGCTTCTGCAGGGCGAGGCCGAGTTTTTCCTGGTCGGCTTTCGTCTTGGGTTCGATGGCAACGGAAATGACCGGAGTCGGGAATTCCATCGCTTCGAGCACGATGGGGTGGTCTTCCTCGCACAGGGTGTCGCCGGTGCGCATGCTCTTCCAGCCCACGGCGGCGGTGATGTCGCCGGCAAAGGTTTCGGGGATTTCTTCCCGCTGGTTGGCGTGCATGCGCAGCAGCCGCCCGACGCGCTCCCGTTGGTCGCGGCTGGCGTTGTAGACGTAGGAGCCGGCCTTGAGACAACCGGAGTAGACGCGAAAGAAGGTCAGCTGCCCCATATAGGGGTCGGTCATGATCTTGAAGGCCAGGGCGCAGAACGGCTCGTCGTCCGCCGCACGCCGCTCGAGAAGCTCGTCACCGTCGGGGCTGGCCCCCTGTACGGGCGGGATGTCAAGCGGGCTGGGCAGGTAGTCCACAATGGCATCGAGCAGCGGCTGCACGCCCTTGTTCTTGAAGGAGGCGCCGCAGAGCACCGGCACGAGCTTGAGGGCGACGGTGGCGCGGCGCAGCCCGGCGCGCAGCTCCGCGGGTGTCATAGGCTCGTTGTGGGAGTATTTTTCCATCAAGCCCTGGTCGTGCTCGGCGATGTAGGCGATGGCTTTGTCGCGGTGCTCGTGGACGAACTCCGGGGTCAGCCCGCTGGCCTTGACCGCCGCCTGCACGGCGGGACGCTCCGCCTGGAACTGGGCGTCGAAAATCTGATCAACCGGAAAAACCTCGAACTCCGCCCCCAGAGTCTCGTCGTTCCAAATCAAAGCGCGATTCTCGATGAAATCAATGATGCCGATGAAGCTGTCTTCTTTCCCGAGGGGGAATTGAACCGGGGCAGGGTCGGTGGTGAGGCGGGAACGCATGGAGCGGATGCAATGGTCAAAGTCGGCGCCCACGCGGTCCATCTTGTTGACGAAAGCGATGCGCGGCACATGGTAGCGGTCAGCCTGCCGCCAGACGGCTTCTGTCTGCGGCTGTACGCCGGCCACGGCGTCGAAGATGGCCACGGCACCGTCGAGCACGCGCAGCGAGCGTTCCACCTCCACGGTGAAGTCCACGTGCCCGGGGGTGTCAATGATGTTGATGCGGTAGCTATCGTCGAGGCGGGTCCAGGAGCAGGTGGTGGCTGCCGAAGTAATGGTGATGCCGCGCTCGCGCTCCTGTTCCATCCAATCCATGGTCGCCGTGCCTTCGTCCACTTCCCCGAGGCGGTAATTGATGCCCGTGTAGTAGAGGATGCGTTCGGTCGTAGTGGTCTTGCCGGCGTCGATGTGCGCCATGATTCCGAGGTTGCGCAACTTTTCTAACGGGACAGCCCGCGGCATAGCTTGCTCTCGTCCTCTTCCTCACCGGCGTACGGCCTGCACGCCCGAAGTGTCGGGTTGCGGGGCGCCCCGCCTCCTGCGGGACGGCCGGTTGAACTTTATTCCTCCCCGATCCCGAATCCCGAAGCTTCGGGATCGGGACTCGGGGCAAAACCCTCACCAGCGATAATGAGCGAAAGCCTTGTTGGCCTCGGCCATGCGGTGCGTGTCTTCCTTCTTCTTGATGGCGCCGCCGCGATTCTGCGAAGCATCCAGCAGCTCTTCTGCCAGCTTTTCCTGCATGGATTTGCCGGGGCGTTGGCGCGCGTAGTCCCGCAGCCAGCGGATGGCCAGCGATTGCCGCCGGTCGGGATTCACTTCTACCGGAATCTGATAGTTGGCCCCGCCCACGCGCCGCGTCTTCACTTCCAGTAGCGGCTTGGCGTTCTCGAGCGCCTTCAGGAACGTTTTCAGCGGATCCTCGCTCGTCCGCTCGCGAATCACGTCCATCGCCCGGTAGAAAATCCCTTCCGCTACGGCTTTTTTTCCGTCCCACATCATGGCGTTGATGAACTTCTGCGCCAGTGGAGCGTGATAGACCGCGTCCGGAGGCGGCTGGCGGCGATTGACCCTGGCTTTGCGGGGCATAGGATGTACTCGTCAGGCGGCGGCAGCTTTGGGCCGCTTGGCGCCATATTTCGAGCGTCCCTGGCGCCGCCCGTCCACGCCCAGCGTGTCGAGCGTGCCGCGGATGACGTGGTAGCGCACGCCCGGCAGGTCCTTCACGCGCCCGCCGCGAATAAGCACAATCGAGTGCTCCTGCAAGTTGTGCCCGACGCCGGGGATGTAGACCGTCACTTCCATCCCGTTCGACAACCGCACGCGCGCCACTTTGCGCAGCGCCGAGTTGGGCTTCTTCGGCGTCATGGTCTTCACCTGCACGCACACCCCGCGCTTCTGCGGCGAGCCTTGCAAGGCCGGAGACTTCGTCTTCGACCGCAACGGCACGCGGCCCTGGCGCACAAGTTGGGCAAACGTAGGCACTTTGCCTACCCCCTCTTTCTTGACTTTCGGGACTTGGCTCCCTCGGTGCGGGCTTTGCGCCCGCCCACGGAGCCTGTAGCGGAAGCTTGTTGCTGCCCTCTCGCCGGTCCTGCGACCGACCCAGGACTCTCTACAAACATTCACCCCGCCGCCAAGGCGGGGTGTCACGCCCTTTAGCCCAAGGGGCTGCTAACACTTCACCCCCAGGGCTTCCCGAAACCCAGTAAATGTACCAGACGGGAGAAAAACTGTCAACCATTTCGTCCCGGTGGAAAAGGCCTACTCACGCTGGAGGGCAGGCAGGCTAGTAGTCGGGGACAATGTTGACCGTGTCCTCGCCGCGAATGGGCAGCCCGTCGAAGGTCGTCGCTTCGAGCACGGCGATGGTCTGGCCTCCCTCGGTCAGAAACAGCGTCAGGTTCTCCACCCGGCAGAGGAGGTCGAGCCGCCCAGCGACGTCAACCCTGGCTACAACGCGCGGCAAGCCCGGCAGGGGCCTGGAGTCTTACGGGCCGGTGAGCTGGGCGATGATGGCCTGGGCCGTGGCGATGAGTCCGTCCGCATCGGCATCGCTAATGTGGACGCCGCGCTGGGCCTCCACCGAGTTGATGAATGCGTGCAGGACGTTGATGGCGGCAGCATTGTTGTTCTCGTTCATGTCGTCGAGCACTTGCAAGGCCGCCTGCAACTTGGAATCGAAGCTGTTCGAAATCCCCCGCTTGAGGTTGAGCGCCAAGACGTCGTTGACCAACTTCTGAATGCCTTGGCGCGGCGGAATCACAGGGGTGATGGCAATGCCGAACGGGAAAGCGCCCACCTGGATGGT
>JBOGNW010000100.1:0-3018 GCA_050747425.1 Candidatus Acidiferrales bacterium | reverse complement strand
GCCCTGAGCGAAGCCGAAGGGAGCCCTAGCGCGCCTAGGCGGCGAGGAGTCTGTTTTTTCAAATGCGCGAAACCTCTTTCTCTGCTTGCCCTGTGCGAAGTTGAAGGCCGCCAACTAGCCCCAAGCTACCACTGGCTTGGGTAGGGCAAGGCTTTACTTGTCTTGTCGCAGCGCAGCGAAGACCCTGTCGGAGCAAAGCGGAGACCCTGAGCCCCGCCGAAGGGAGCGTAGTCGAGGGGAGCGGAGTCGAAGGGAGCGCAGTCGAAGGACGCCTTGCCGCCTGTTCTGGACTTGGGCCGCTTGCCGGGTTTCGCAGCTGCAAGTAAAATGGTCAATGAATCCCCGGAGGTAGATGAGCCATGGCCACAACTGCCGTCAAAGCCGAGCGCGGCCAGTTCGTAAACGAGCCCTTCACCGATTTCTCCCGCCCCGAGAACCGCCAGGCGATGGAAGCGGCGCTGGCCCAGGTGCGCGCCGAGCTGGGGCGCGAATACCCCATCGTTATCGCGGGCGAAAAGATTGTCAGCGAGGGGAAAATCCGATCCCTCAACCCTGCCCATCCCGACCAGGTCGTCGGCGTTTTTCAGAAAGGCACGCCCGAACTCGCGGCCCGCGCCGTGGAAGCCGCGAGCGCAGCCTTCGAGAGCTGGAAGCGCGTTCCGGCCCA
Source organism: Candidatus Acidiferrales bacterium (assembly GCA_050747425.1). Taxonomy (GTDB): domain Bacteria; phylum Acidobacteriota; class Terriglobia; order Acidiferrales; family 2-02-FULL-67-57; genus CAYTXK01. The sequence continues at coordinate 2,351 of JBOGNW010000100.1, read as the reverse complement.
AGAGCGCGCCGAGTACGTCTTCCGCGCCTCCGACCTTCTCCGGCAGCGCAAGTTCGAGATGGCCTCCTGGATCGTCTACGAAGTCGGCAAAACTTGGCCGGAAGCTGACGCCGACGTGGCGGAGACCATTGATTTCTGCGAATTCTACGCCCGCGAGATGCTGCGCCTGGCCGGCCCGCAGCCGCTCACCCCCATGGCGGGCGAGAAGAACTACCTGATCTACATCCCGCTGGGTGTGGGCGTGGTGATTCCTCCCTGGAATTTCCCCTGCGCCATCATGGCGGGGATGACGCTCGCCTCCATCGTCACCGGCAACACGGTGGTGCTTAAGCCATCGAGCGATTCCCCCACGGTGGCCGCGCAGTTCCTCGCCCTTCTGAAAGAGGCGGGCCTGCCCGATGGCGTGGTGAACTTCTTCACCGGGCCCGGCGGCAGCGCTGGCGAGGCGCTGGTGACTCACCCCAAGGCGCGCTACATCGCCTTCACCGGCTCCAAGCAAGCCGGGCTGCGCATCAGCGAGCAGGCCGCCCGCAAGCAGCCGGGGCAGATCTGGATCAAGCGCACCGTGCTGGAGATGGGCGGCAAGGACGCCATTGTCGTGGACGACGAAGCCGACCTCGAGGCCGCCGTCGAAGGCGTCACGCAGGCGGCCTTCGGCTACCAGGGCCAGAAATGTTCGGCTTGCTCCCGCGCTATCGTGGCCGACAAGGTCTACGACGCCTTTCTCGAAAAACTCACTAAGCGGGTGCAACAGATTCGCGTCGGGCCCCCCGAAGACCCGGCCAGTTTCATGGGGCCGGTCATCAACGAATCAGCGATGAAATCAATCTTGGACTACATCGAAGTCGGCAAGAAAGAAGGCAAGCTCGTCGCGGGCGGCGGGCCGAGCGGCGGCAACGGCCAAGGCTACTTCGTCGCCCCCACCGTCATCGCCGACGTTGACCCGAAGGCGCGCCTGGCCCAAGAGGAAGTCTTCGGCCCCGTGCTGGCCGTCATCCGCGCCCGCGACTTCACTCACGCCCTCCAGATTGCCAACGACAGCGAGTACGGCCTGACCGGCGCCGTTTACTCTCGCAACCCGGAAAAGCTCCGCCAGGCCTCCGAGTCTTTTCACGTCGGCAACCTCTACCTCAACCGCAAGTGCACGGGCGCCATGGTGGGCGCGCACCCCTTCGGCGGCTTCAATATGTCGGGGACGGATTCGAAAACCGGCGGGAAAGACTATCTGCTGCTCTTCTTGCAAGCCAAGACGGTCGCCGAAAAGATTACGAAGTAACTGGGCTCGCCAGCCGCTGGCTCAGGCGGTAAACCGGATAGCTCACCGCCAACAGCCCCAGCGTCCACACCGCATTTTCCGTATCGCCCGCCACCGCACCCCCGAGAAACGCCACCGAGCCTGCCAGCGCGGCTCCTGTCGTCCAGGGATGGCCCCAGGCGCGGTAGGGCCGCTCCGCACTTGGCTCGCGCCGCCGCAGCAGAAACAGCGACAGGAACGACATCGTGTAGTTGGCCACAAAGAAAAACGACATCAGCGCGATCAACCGCTGGAACGTTCCGATGAAAATGATGAACAGGACCGCCACCGCCGCGCTGGTAAAGAGCGACACGCTGGGCGTGCCACCGTGGTTGACCCGCGACGCCGCCCGCGCGAACAGGCCGTCGCGGCTCATCGCGAACAGCACCCGCGTGGCCATCAGGTGATAGGCGTTGATGCCGGCAATCATTGATAACACCATCAAAGACCGAATAATGGTGTCGCCGTGGGCGCCGAAAACCACCTGAGCCGCCGCTCCCAGGGCGAAAATGTTGCCGGCAATCTCGGACAGCGGAAGGATGTACACCAGCGCCACCATCAAGAGCAGATAAATCCCCATGATGGAGCCCACGCCCAGCAGGAGTGCCCGCGGCAGGTTTCGGTTTGGATCGCGCACTTCTTCGCTGAAATAGACCGGCCCGCTCCAGCCGTCCACCGTGTAAATCACCGCTTGCAGCGCCAGCAGCAGCCCGATGAGCAGCGGCGCGGTTGCCGTAAGCGCCGGGGCAGTCGCCGTCGGCCGCGCCCCGCCTCCCAGCGCAAAGCAGGCAATTACCAGCAAGACAAACCCAATCCCTTTGAGCAAGCTGGTCAGGTTCTGCGTGGCGCTCCCCCAGCGCAGCCCGCGCCATTGCAGCAGCGCGAAGAAAACCGCGATGGTCACAGCAATTCCGACGCGCTGCCCGCCGAGCGCGGGAATCAGCACCTCAACGTATTCTCCGATGACGAAGGAGACCGTAGCCGTCGTGCCGCAATTCGAGAGCCAGTCGCTCCAGCCCACGATGAAGCCGGCGTAGTCGCCCAGGGCCCGCCGCGC
>JBOGNW010000099.1:0-19461 GCA_050747425.1 Candidatus Acidiferrales bacterium | reverse complement strand
CTTGTTGTTCCCGGCCAACGTAGAATTACAACTTCTTCGCGAAGTTCAGCCCGGCTGGCAGTGGCCCATCGTTTCCGGAAGAGTTCAATATCGACCACTTTGTAACCCAGGGATTCGGCTATTTCCGCCAATAACTGCCCGGTCCGAATCATTACCCGAAGGTAAGAAGCTTGGTCACCAACGACGTAGGCCAGTTGTGCCCCAGGGCACAATGCAGCGCGAAGGTTCTCAAGATGGCGGGCCATGCCGCCAAAGTAGAGTTGTGTCACTCTCGAATAAAGCCGCTCAAACCCCGAATTTTTTCCGAGTTTCGTTCGCCTTGCTTCGATGGCTTCTGCGATCCTTTGGATTTTTTCGTTTCCCCGGACGTGGAGGTCGTCTTTATCCCCCTTATAAACCGTTCTCGTGTTTGATCGGATTAAGGAGGCCTTGAGCAACCGGAGGTCCTGCTTGTTTCGTATAAAGCCGAGAATTACGGATTCAAGGCGTGTCGTCCTCGTGTAGTCCTTTTCGTTTGGATAGGGAGGTGATGTGATGACACAGTCAACAGAGTTTTCCCTGAACAGCGAACCGAGTTCGCGGGCATCTGCCCTGTACACACTTGCTTCCGCTTGAGAGCGAGGCTGCAAGCTTCGCAAGTCATTCGCCATCGCCTGAACTTGGCTCAACCACGTCGAAATGACAGGCGCATCACTCTTCGGTGGTCCGATGCCCACTTCAGGTCCGAAATGGAGATTACTGATCTCATCAACAAGGGCTTTCGCTAGCGAGAGCTTCTGATGAGATTCGTAGTCGTGGCTCGACTGACTCTCAATCGCTTCCAGAAGCACGAGTGTCTTGTGCAAAGGAAGCGGGCTGATTGAGTTCTTTAGCAACAGCTTGTAGGCCTCAGCTGAGAGGGTCTTGATCATCGGGAGGTCTCGCTTCGAACGTCGAAACAGCGGTAAACGCCCAAAGTCCTCGATGCCATCTGCTTCTAGCGCTTTAGTTGCAGTCTTGGCAACTTGTTGAGACGCCCTCAGCAAACCGCCGGGGTCAATCCGCCAGTTGACCTTGACTTGGCTCGCAAAGTTAGCCATCGGGTTAGATTCGACCCCGATGCTCCGAATACCGCGCTTCTTGCATTCCACTAGGGTTGTTCCCGTTCCACAGAAGGGATCAAGGACGCAATCGTTAGACCCTATGCCAAACTTTTCTAGATAGTGGCGGACAAGATGGGGCGGGAACGAAAGGACGAACCGGTACCAATCATGCGCGGCTCGGTCTTCAATGCGAATCGCGTTATTGGCACGGGTTGTGCTTGTTGCCATTGGTCAACTGTATTCTAGTCTTCGAAGCCTCCTTATCGGAAGAGCAGGGGGTTCTGCTCCAGGGCGGCGAGCAGGGAGAGGCATTCGCGCACGGGGGCGAAGGAGCGGCGGTGCAGCGGCGTCGGCCCTTGGCGGCGGAGCTGCTCGAGGTGGAAACGCGTAGCGTAGCCCTTGTGGCGCGCCAGGCCGTAGCCGGGGAACTCGCGGTCAAACTCTTCGAGCAAGGCGTCGCGATAGACTTTGGCGAGGATGGAGGCGGCGGCGATGGAGTTGGAGCGGGCGTCGCCGTCAATCAGCGGCAGGCAGGGCAGCGGCACATCGAGCGGCAGGGCGTCGCTCAAGACAAAGTCCGCCGGCGGCGCCAAGCGCTCGACCGCCAGCGCCATCGCCTGTCGTGAGGCCTGGTAGATGTTCCAGGCATCAATGCGCTCGGGGAGGATTTCGGCCACCGCCCAGGCCAGGGCGCGGGCGCGGATCTTTTCGGCAAGCTGCTGACGGCGCCGCGCGGTAAGTTTCTTGGAATCGTCGAGGCCGGGGATGCGGCGTGCCGGGTCGAGGACCACCGCCGCGGCCACCACGGGGCCGAAGAGCGCCCCGCGGCCGACTTCATCGACGCCGGCGACCCGCGCGAAGCCGTTCCCCCAGGCCAGCCGCTCAAAGCGGCGCGTGCACCGTCCCGCCACGGGCTCGCAGTTTAGCACAAGCGGCGTGACTGGTGACGCGTTCACCGTGAACCTATGGCGCGAGCGGAGCAGGGGAAGCAATAGCTGAAATGCTAAAAGGAGCGGACGAGTGATATAATGAAGAATTGTGGAAAGGCGCAAAGAAGACAATTCTCAAGATGGCGCGGCTGACGCGAAAAGAGTATGCCCTTCTTTCAGCGGCGGAGCGCGGCCGAAGGATTAGAAAAGCTCTGGGGGATTCTGCGTCAGCGCGCTCCTTTGTAAGAAGGTTGATGCCGGAATTCTATGCGGATGCCTACGGAGAAACTAACTCTTCGGCATATGGTCATTCGGTATCAGCCCTACCCGCAGGGCTTCGCGCAAAATCTCGGTAGGTTCATTCCTAAGGCATCCGCCCCGTCCAGCAATACTTTCTTTCGATGCGTAGTGCCATACTCCCCGCTGAGTAATCTCCTGATGATATCCCCGTCCGCGAAACCCGCCTCCCGCAAGAGAGCGGCAATCTTCTTTCGGTCGGTTGAATACACAAGGCGTGGCTTGTTTCGTTCCATAGCGCGAACAGTAGCTCACCAAGGCCGTTGGGGGTCAATCCCCTAATGTTATGATTGAAGGGCAAGGTGCCCGCGCTATGAACGTGGTCCTAGTCTCTACGTATGAGCTTGGTCGGCAGCCGTTCGGGCTGGCGTCGCCCGCGGCCTGGCTGCGCCGCGCCGGCGCCGCGGTTACCTGTCTCGATCTCGCCCAGCAGCGCCTGGACGAAGAGCCGGTGCGTGCCGCCGATTTGGTGGCCTTCTACGTCCCCATGCACACCGCCACGCGGCTAGCGGCGCAAGCCGTGGAGCGGGTCAAGCAGCTCAACCCCCGCGTGCATTTGTGTTTCTACGGTCTCTACGCGCCGATGAATGAGAGTTATCTGCGGGCTCTGGGTGCGGAAACGATTTTAGGCGGGGAGTTCGAAGAAGGGCTGGTGCACCTGCTCGAGCGGCTTGGCGGTGGCGGCAACGGGCACCCGGCGAACGGCCAGCCAGAGCCGCTAGTTTCGCTCAACCGGCAAGCATTCATCGTTCCCGATCGCCGCGGCCTGGTTCCGCTGGCGCGTTACGCGCGCTTGCAGCTTCCGACGGGCGAGACGCGCACCGTCGGTTATACGGAAGCCAGCCGCGGCTGCAAACATTTCTGCCGGCACTGCCCCATCGTGCCGGTGTACAACGGCGTCTTCCGCATTGTGCCGCGTGCCATGGTGATGGAAGATATTCGCCAGCAGGTAGCGGCGGGCGCCGAGCACATCACTTTCGGCGACCCTGACTTTTTCAACGGCATCGGGCACGCGCTGCCGCTGGTCGAGGAGCTGCACCGCGAGTTCCCGCAGCTCACCTACGACGTCACCATCAAGATTGAGCATCTGCGCAAGCACGCCGAGCATTTGGCGACGCTGCGCGACACCGGTTGCCTTTTTATCATCAGCGCCGCCGAGTCGGTGGATAACCGCATCCTGGCCTTGCTCGACAAAGGGCACACGCGCCAAGACTTCATCGAAGTGGCGCGGCGCTTCCAGGCTCTGGGCCTCGTGCTGTCGCCGACTTTTGTGCCGTTTACGCCGTGGACGACGCCCGCGGGTTACCTTGACCTGCTCGGCCTCTTAGCGGAACTCGGCCTGGTAGACCACGTCGCTCCCATTCAACTGGCCATCCGCCTCTTGATTCCCGCGGGCTCCAAGCTGCTCGAACTGCCGCGCGAAGTACTGCCGGTGGGCGAGTTCGACCCGGCGGCTCTGACCTACCGCTGGGAGCATTCTGACGCGCACGTGGACGAGTTGCGCCGCTGCGTGCAGGACAGGGTCAAGCAGGGCGAAGCCCGGGGTGAGAGCCGCCGGGAAATCTTTGCGGCGCTTTGGAGGCTCGCGCGCGAGGCAGCGGGCGAGGCACTGGCCTACGACGCTCTTACCGAAATTCTGCCCCGCGCGGCCATCCCCTACCTCAATGAGCCCTGGTACTGTTGAGCGGAACCCACCGAAGAGCAGGTGGCTCTTATCTAGAAGCAGGAAGCTAGAGGCTGGAGGCTCGATGAGCAAGACGGCAGCTAACCAGGCGGCGGGCCGCAAGCCGCTGATGCTGCTTGCTTCGACCAAGGGCTACGAGGCGCGGATGTTTCTTGACGCGGCCCGCCTGCTCGAACTGCCGGTGGTGCTCGGTACCGACCGTTGCCACCAGCTCGACGACCCCTGGCAGGACGGCGCGTTAGCGCTGCGCTTCGAAGACTCCGAGGACTCGGCGCAGACGATTCTGGAGTTCGCCCGCGCGCAGCCGCTCCAGGCCATCGTGCCTCTGGGCGACCGCGCCACGCGCACCGCGGCGCTTGCCTGCCAGGCGCTCGGCCTGCCGCACAATCCGCCCTCGGCGGCCGAGGCCTGCCGCAATAAATTCCTCGCCCGGCAAAGACTCCAGGCGGCGGGAATTGCCGTGCCGCGCTTCGAGCGCTTTTCTCTCCGTGACGACCCATGGCGGTGCGCTGCTCAAGTCGAGTTTCCCTGCGTGCTCAAGCCACTTTCGCTTTCGGCCAGCCAGGGCGTCATTCGCGCCGACACGCCGGAGGAATTTGTAGCCGCCTTCGAGCGCATCGCGGCGCTGCTCGGCCGCCCAGAAATTCAGGTGCACAAAGAGGAGACGACCGATTGGCTGCTGGCCGAAAGCTTCATTTCCGGGCGGGAAGTGGCCGTCGAAGGGCTGCTCGACCGCGGCCGCCTGCGCGTGCTGGCGCTCTTCGACAAGCCTGACCCGCTGGACGGGCCTTACTTCGAAGAGACGCTTTACCTTACCCCTTCGCGCGAGGACGCCTCGGTGCAAGCCGAGATTTTCAACTGCGTGGAGCGCGCCGCGCGGGCGCTCTCGCTCTACCACGGCCCTGTGCACGCCGAGTTGCGCCTGACCCTGGCCGGCCCGCGCCTAGTAGAAGTAGCGGCGCGCGCCATCGGCGGCTTGTGCGCGCGTGTACTGCGCTTCCAGACGGGGATGACGCTCCCCGAGCTTATTCTCCGTCACGCCTACGGCTTGCCCGTGGAGCCGTTGGCGCGGGAAGAAGGGGCGGCGGGCGTCATGATGATTCCCATACCCGCGGCCGGCATCTACGAGGGTGTGGAGGGTTTGGAGGAGGCTTTAGCGGTGCCCGGCATCGAAGACATCGCCATCACCGCCAAAGAAGAGCATTTGCTGGAACCGCTGCCGGAAGGGGCGAGCTACCTGGGATTCATCTTTGCCCGCGGGGCGACGCCCGAGGAAGTCGAAGGAGCGTTGCGCGAAGCCCACAGCTCGCTGCGCTTCCGCATCGCAGCGCGCTTGCCGGTGGGCCACCCGCTGGCACACTGAAAAGCCGGGTGGATCCCGCCTCGCGGGTGGGGTGACTGGCAGTCCTCAATCGAGCTCAGACGCGCCTATTTTTCCGACGACATCAGGGCTTGGAAGCGGGGGTGGTTGCGAAGATTGTCGAGGTCGGTATCATGCTGGGCCCAGCGCTTGTACCAGTAGGCGTGGTGCATGGCCTTTTCCAGGCAGTCGATGCTCTGTTCAAGCTTTCCTTGCAGCGAATAAACGCAGGCGACGTTGTACAGGATGCCACAATCCTCGGGATCGATCGCCAGAGCCCGCCCCGCCCAATCCAGACTGCGAGCGCGCTCACCCAAATGGCATAGGGCGGCGGCGCCGAGATACAGCGCTCGGGCGTCATCAGGATGGAGCTCGAGGTGGCGCTCGGCGGCCGTGACACAACGGCCGTAGGCCTTCTGTGCGTCCTCGGTCTGGCCCATTCCGGTGTAGACCATGCCGAGCATGTTGGGCGCCTGGTAGTCGTCGGGGTTCACCTGCGCCGCCTTGTCGAAAAGTTCCGCGGCTCGGTCCAGCTTGCCCTGCTGGAAGCAGGCGCGCGCGTAGAAGTAGAAGGCCTCAAACAGCTTGGGGTCGAGGCGCAGGGCGGTCTCGAACTCCATCTCGGCGTCGTCATAGCGTTTGCTGAGTGAAATCGCCAGCCCGCGGGAGACGTGGCCTTCCGCCAGCTCGGGGTCAAGCAGCAGGGCTTTGCGGCTGGCGTCCTCGGCTGCCTTCAGATTCTCTTCATTCGCCTGCCAGTACATGTAGAGATAGGAGTAGCAGTCGGCCACGCCTGCATAGGCGCGCGCGTAGCCCGGGTCGAGCTCGATGGCGCGAGTAAAAAGCTGGCGGGCGAAGTCATAACCGCGGCGGCGGAACTGGTGGAAGAACTGCCGACCGCGCAGGTAATAGTCGTAGGCCTGAACGTCGGCGGTGGGCGCTTTGGCGATGGTGAGGCGCTCCTTTTCCGTCAGCATCACCCGCAGCGCCTTGGCAATGTTCTGGACGATTTCGTCCTGGATGGCGAAGACGTCCTCCAGGTTGCGGTCGTAGCGCTCGGCCCACACGCCGTGACCGGTGTGGGTATCAATGAGCTGGGCGTTAATGCGCAGACGGTTGCCGGCGCGGCGGACGCTGCCTTCCAAAAGGTAGGCGGCTTTCAACGCTAGGCCGACTTCCATGGCGGGCAGACCTTTGTCGCGGTAGGCCAGGACGGCCGAACGCGAGAAAACGTGCAGGTCTTTGATCTTGAAGAGCTCGGTAATCAGGTCCTCGGTCATGCCGTCGCGGAAGTATTCGTCTTCCTTGGCGCCGCTGAGGTTTTCGAAGTAGAGGACGGCCAGCGAGCGCTCGGCCGCCGGGGCGGCGACCGCGGCCGCGCGGCCGGAGTCGAGCTCCTGCTTCAAACGCCGGAGATCGGCGCGCAGGTCGACGGCCCCTTGGTAGCGGAGGCCGCGCTCCTTCTCCAGGGTCTTGTGGATGATGCGTTCGAGCTCCGCGGGGACTTCGGGGTTCAGTTTGAGCGGCGCTGTAGGTCGCTGGTGGAGGATGGCATCAAAGATCACCGCCGAGGTGTTACCCGAGAATGCCTGCCGCCCGGTGGTCATTTCGTAAATCACTGCACCCAGCGAGAAGAGATCGGAGCGGGCGTCGAGCTCTTCGCCGCGCGCTTGTTCGGGAGACATGTAGGCAATGGTGCCGAGAGCGGTTCCCGGACTGGTGAGGTTGACGTCGAGGGTAGCGCTGGCCTCAGCCTCTCCGCCGGCAGCTTCGGCCGCGCGCCGTCGCGGGCCAAGTTTCGCCAGACCGAAGTCGAGTATCTTCGCCTGGCCCCGGTTGGTAATGAAGATGTTGGCCGGCTTGATGTCCCGGTGGACAATGCCGCGGGCATGGGCGGCTTCGAGAGCGTCGGCAATTTGCAGGACCCAGTCGAGCAACGGTTCGAGGCGGACGGGCTTCCCTTCGATGCGGTGTTTGAGCGTCTGGCCTTCGAGCAGCTCCATCACCAGGAACGGCTGGCCTTCATGCTCGCCGATGTCATAGATGGTGCAGATGTGGGGGTGGTTGAGTGCCGAGGCGGCGCGGGCTTCGCGTTGGAATCGCTCCATCGCTTGTGGGTCGCCCAGCCCTTCCGGCGGGAGGAATTTCAGCGCCACGTTGCGGCCGAGGCGCGTGTCTTCCGCGCGAAAGACAACGCCCATGCCGCCGCCACCCAGCTTTTCGAGCACGCGGTAATGCGAGATTGTCTGTCCGATCACGAGTGTCGCCGGGGAGCGGTTATCTTAGGGGTTGGGGGAAGGCGAGTCAACGTCGCCGCGCGTTACTCCTTCTGCTGTGGCGGGACGTAGCCGGGCGGGAGCGTGGAGCCTTCGCCAAAAAAATACTTTTCGGCCTCATTGGAGATGATCTGCCAGGCCTCGGGGGTGGCGGGGTTCAACTGAAACTCGTTGATGATCATCTTCACATGTTCTTTCCACATCTCCCAGGCTTTTTTGGACACGCTGTCAAAAATCTTCTGGCCCAGCTCGCCGGCATAGGGCGGTTCGTCCAACCCCGGCAGCATTTCCCCAAACTTTACGCACTTCACAGTCCGCTCGGCCATCGTCGTTCCTCTCGGGATGGATAGGCGCAAGAGTCTATCGCACTTTGCCGCCCCAGGCCAGCGCCCTGGCCGGGTTGCCCGCGTGCTGGTTTCTCTCTCGTATCGGCGTACAATGTGCCCCAATCCATCACGCGCCTTTTGAAGGAGGTTTCCATGACCCCACTCCGTAACGAAGACGATATGCGAGAAATTTACATGCAGAAGGTGGGCGCGGGCCTCGTGCGCCGCGTTCCTTTTGTCTTGGGCGGGATTTTCTTGGCGATTCTCTTGCTCCTCTCCCTCGCTTATGTGCCCTCGGGCCACGTAGGCGTGCTGGTTTCGTTCGGGCGGGTTACCGACCGCGTGCTTCCCGAAGGCACGCATCTCGCCTGGCCCTGGCTGACGAACCAGCGGATGTCGGTTCGAACCCAAGAGCTGAAAGAGACCGCCAGCGTTCCCTCGAACGAAGGCTTGATCGTCACCCTTGATGCCTCGCTGCTCTACCGGCTGCGCTCCGAGCACGCCCACGAGGTCTACCGCACCATCGGCCCGCGATACGTCGAGGTGGTGCTCGAGCCCACGCTGCGCTCGGCGATCCGTTCGGTGACGGCCGCCCACAACGCCAACGCTCTCTACACCGGTGAGCGCGAGCTGGTCGCCCAGCAGATTCAAAAAGAGCTGGCGGCGGCGCTGGCGGCGCGCGGCATCGCCGTGGAGAGCATGTTGCTGCGCGACGTCAAGTTGCCGGCCATGCTTGCCCATGCCATCGAGGCCAAGCAACAGGCCGAGCAGGACGCCTTGCGGATGAACTTCGTGCTGGACAAAGAGAAGCGGGAAGCGGAGCGCAAGCGCATCGAAGCCGCGGGTATCCGCGACTTCCAGCAGATTGTCGCCCAGGGCATCAGCCAGCAACTGCTCACCTGGAAGGGCATCGAGGCCACCGAGAAACTCTCCAATAGCCCCAACGCCAAAGTGGTCATTATCGGCAGCGGGCGCAACGGGCTGCCCATCATCCTGGGCGGCCAGTAGAAGAGGCGCAGACAAGTTTTCTCTGGCCGGGTTAGCAGGCTCGGGCTAGACTTTGTTCGGGAACCCGGGGAGGCCCGCATGAAAAACCGGCTCGCGCTCGCGGCCGTGCTCGCTTTCGTGGCCGCAGCCCCTCGTCTCTCGGCGCAGGAAACGGTCGAGCTTCCGGGCGCCACGGGACGCATCAACGTCGGCTTCACCGAGCCCGCCGACCAGGGCCAGGCGGAGCGGTTGCGCGAAGTGGCGGCGCGGCTGAAGCCGGTCTCGGACCAACTCGAGAATCTCGAGGAGATAAACATCGTCGTTCTGCATTCGGCGCGCGAGCTGGAGCTGCGCCTCGGGCCGGGCCACTTGGGCGCTTCGAGCGGCGCCAGCTATCTCGACGGCATCCTTTTTCTCTCGCCGCTCGCCTGGCAGCGCAACCCCACCGACGAAGCCATCGACCAGGAAATGAGCGAAGCCCTGGTGCGCTACACCGCCTTGCACCTGGCCGGGGGGAACCGACTGCCCGCGTGGCTGGAGCAGGGGCTGGTGAGTGTGCTCACCAAGCGCACCTTCGGCGCCACTACCGGAGAGCTGATCGCCCGCCGCGCCTCGCTCTTGCTGGCCGAAACCGAGTCCGACGACCCGGCGGTGGGCTACTGGGCGGCGCGTTATCTGCTCGAAGCCCGCGGCGGGCTAGGACAGGTTCGGCAGTTGCTGCGCATGGTGGCGCAGCGGCCCGACGGCTTTGTCGAAAACCTGCAACTCGTCTACGGCGTCCCGGTGGGCGAGCTGGAGCGCGACTGGCGCCGCTGGCTCCTCCAGCAGGTCGAAGAAGAAAAGAAGCGCGAAGGCACTACGCGGCGAGGCCCGCTGGTGAAAGACTGACGCGAGCGCACAGCCCCCGGCCTCTTCCTACGCCATGCACACGCTTTCCGATGAGCAGGTGAAGCGGCTTCTCGCGCCGGCGCAGGCCGTGACGCTCCTCGAAGCGGCGTTTGCGCGCGACTATCGCGCCACAGCCGCCGTGCCCGTGCGCGCGCAATTCGAGATTCCTTCCTTGGGCGTGCTGCTCTTCATGCCCTGCCACGACCGCGCTCTGCCGGCCCTGGGCCTCAAGCTGGTGACAGTACAGGAGCAGCCGCAGCCGGGCAGCGAGCACGTGCAGGCAATCTACCTTTTGCTCGACCCGGAAACCGGCCAGCTCAAAGCGCTGATGGCGGCGAACGCCCTCACCGATCTCCGCACCGCCGCTACCTCGGCGGTGGCCACGAAATACCTGGCGCGTTCTGAGGCAAAAACCCTGGGGGTTTTCGGGACCGGACGGCAGGCGCGTGCACATCTCACTGTGCTGCCCGCCGTGCGTCCCTTCGAGCGCGTGCTCGTTTGTGGCTCGAGTCCGGCGCGCAGCCAGGAGTTTGTGCGGCGGTTCGCCGGTGAGTGCGCTTGCCCGCTCGAACCCGCCGAGCCGCGCCGGCTGGTCGAACAGTCGGAGGTGATTTGCACCTGTACTACAGCCCGTGAGCCGCTTTTCGATGGGCGCTGGCTGCGGCCGGGCATCCACTTGAATCTGGTGGGCGCGTTTCAACCAGCGACGCGCGAAGTGGACGACGAAACCGTTCGGCGCGCGCGCGTGGTGGTGGACACCTATGAAGGCGCGCTGGCCGAGGCCGGCGACCTGCTGATTCCGCTCGGGCGCGGCGTCGTCACCCGCCAGCACATCGTCGCCGACCTGCACGAAATCGTGAGCGGCTCGAAGCCCGGCCGTACCGCGGCGGAAGAGATTACCATCTTCAAAAGCGTGGGCTGCGCCCTCGAAGACCTGGTGACCGCCGCTTTCGTCTACGACGAGGCTGTGCGCCAGGGTTTGTTATAGTCGGTCGCCCAAGGAGGCCATGAACGATGCCGATGCGGCCAGGCGGAACGCCCGATGTGGTAGTGGTGGGGGCCGGAGTGTTCGGCGCCTGGACGGCTTTCCATTTGCGTCGGCGAGGCGTGCGCACCTTGCTGGTGGATGCCTGGGAGCCCGGGCACCTGCGCGCCGCCTCCAGCGGAGAGTCGCGCGTCATCCGCTGCGGCTACGGCCCGCGGCGGCTTTACACGCACTGGGCCTGGCAGGCGCTCGCCCGGTGGAAAGAGTGGCAGGAAGAGTGGGGCGTAGAGCTTTTTCACCGGCTGGGCGTGCTGTGGTTGCACGAAGGCGAAAACGACTATACCCGCGCTAGCCTGACAGCGCTCAGGGAAGAAAAGATTCCCGTGGAGATGATTCGCCCCGACGATTTGCGCGCCCGCTTTCCGCAAATGGGTCTCGAGGGTGTCGGGTTTGCCTACTTTGAGCCCGAAGCGGGAGCGCTGCTGGCGCAGCGCGCACTGCGAGCCGTGGTCGAGGCTTACCGCAAGGCCGGCGGCGAGTGGCGGCTGGGGCGGGTCGAACCGCCCGCCACGGCGCAGAACCGTGGCGGGCGACTGGAAGAAATCAAGCTGGTGGATGGAACCACCATGTCGGCGGGGAACTTTGTGTTTGCCGGGGGCGGATGGCTGCCGGAGCTTTTTCCCGCGCTGTTGCGGACGTTCCTGCGCGTGACCCGCCAGGAGGTTTTCTTCTTCGGCCCGCCGCCGGGGGACGCGCGCTTCGCCGCCGGCGCTTTGCCGGTGTGGTTCGACTGGGAATTTTACGGGATTCCGCCGCTTGCCGGGCGCGGCCTCAAAGTGGCCGCCAACGAGCACGGCCCGCCCTTCGATCCCAACGCCGGCGACCGCCTCGCCACCGTCGAGGGCGCGGCGCACGCCCGCGATTATCTGGCGCGGCGCTTTCCGGCCTTGAAGTACGCGCCCGTCGTCGAGGCGCGCGTTTGTCAATACGCCAGCACGGCTGACGGACATTTGCTTCTCGATCGGCATCCCGAATGGGAAAATGTGTGGCTCGCCGGCGGCGGCTCTGGCCATGGCTTCAAGCTCAGCCCGGTGGTAGGCGAGCGCTTGGCCGCGGTAGTGGCGGGAGCGGCGCGCCCCGAGGACGCGCTGCCGGCAGCAGTGCGCTACGCACCTCGTCTCGACTTCGCCCTTCACTCCGCGTATTAGCAGGACGAAGAAATGGCGGGTGGCGGCGACGAAGACAATCGCGCGGGAGCCGTCGCTCCGCTCATCAAGACGGCGCTCTTTACTGTTCTGGTGCCGGGCGTAGTGGCCGGGTTGGTGCCCTACTGGATTGTCTCCTCTGCTCCCCGCGGGCTCGCGCTCGGACCCTGGCGATACCTTGGGCTCCCGTTCATGACACTGGGCGCACTGGGTTATTTCTGGTGTGCATGGAATTTCGCCGTCACCGGGCGCGGCACCCCCGCCCCGATTGATCCGCCCAAACGCCTCGTCATCCACGGGCCCTACCGCTACGTCCGCAACCCGATGTATCTGAGCGTGGTGTCGGTTTTGGTGGGCGAGGCTGTGTGGTACGAGGCCTCGAGCGTGCTGCTCTATGCCGGCGTGTTCGTCGTCGCGGTCAACCTCTTCGTGCTGCTCTACGAAGAACCCTTCCTCCGCCAACAGTTCGGCACCGCGTATGAAGAGTATTGCTGCGCCGTGCCGCGGTGGCTTCCGCGCTGGCGAGGAAAGTAAGAAAAGCGGCGAAGGCGAGCGGGGTTCGGGGGGGCAGACTTACTGGCCGACGGGGGCTTGGGGGGCGAGTTCGCGCTCGGCTTCCTTGATGCGCGCCGCCTTCTTGCCTTGTTTTTCGCGGAGATAGTAGAGCTTGGCGCGGCGCACGCGTCCGGAGCGAAGAACTTCGATGGTTTCAATCACCGGCGAGTGCAAGGGGAAAATGCGTTCCACCCCGATGCCGAAGGAAACCTTGCGCACCGTGAAGGTCTCCTGGATGGCGCGGCCGCGGCGGCCGATGACCACGCCCTCGAAAGGCTGCACGCGGGTCTTGTCGCCTTCTCGGATTTTGACGTGCACGCGCACCGAGTCGCCCGGGCGGAAGCCGGGCAGATCGCGGCGCAGATGCGCCCCTCGAACTTTTTCTACCGCAGACATCCGAGTGCTCCCCTGGAAACTGCGCTCGGAAGTATACCCGAATTGGCCCCGCCGAGCCAGCCCCTCCGGCCCGCGCTCCCCGCGTCGGCTTGACGACGGGAGAACATCTGGCGGAAAATCGTAGGCGAGTTCGAAAACCTTTTCTTCGGGAGTTTTCAATGGGTTTCTTCGACCGCTTTCGCCGCCTCCACCGCAGCCACTGGTTCCTCTGTTACAACTGCCTGAATCGGAACGGGCAGGTGGCCGAAGAGGCGATTTTTTTCTACGACGGCCCGCCGGAAATGATCAAAGGGCGCGGCTGGGTGCGCTGCGTGCGCTGCGAAGACTTGAACACCCGCTCCTTCCAGCAACTGCAAGAGGAGCGCGCGGAGTCGCAACTCTGGGGCCTGGAGCGCATCGTCAAGACCAACCCGCGCCAGCGCTTTCCCGTAAAGCCGCACCCGGCGCCGCAACCGGCCGCGCGCTAGCGGCTCCGTTCTTCGAGCCAACCGCGTTCTTCTTCGCTTAGCTGGGCCCCTTCCAGCAGCTCGGGGCGGTTGCGGCGGGTTTTCTCGAGCGCCTTCCGACGGCGCCAGCGGGCAATTTCCTCGTGGTGGCCGCCGACCAGCACCTCCGGCACGCGGTGTCCGCGGAAGTCCGCCGGGCGCGTGTAGTGCGGGCAGTCGAGGATGCCGCCGGCGGCAATGCGCGCCTGGGGATTCACGGCAAAAGATTCCTCCACCGCCGAGCGCGCGTCGCCCAGCGCCTCGGGCAGGAGGCGCGTAACCACGTCCACCACCACGGCGGCCGCTAACTCGCCCCCGCTCAAAACGTAATCGCCGATGGAGAGCTCGACCGTAGCCAGTTGCTCGGCCACCCGCTCGTCTACGCCTTCGTAGCGCCCGCAGAGCAGAACCAGGCGCTGGAGCTCGGCCAGCGACTGCGCCACCGTCTGCGTCAGCAGCTTCCCCTGCGCCGAGAGCAGCACCACCCCGGTCTGGGCGCGCTTCTCGATGGTCTGGTCGGCGAGCAGCGACTCCACCGCCGCGAACAACGGCTCCGGCTTGAGCACCATGCCTTCGCCGCCCCCGAACGGCCGGTCGTCCACCGTGCGGTGCTTGTCGGTAGTGTAGTGGCGCAGGTCGTGCACGCGGACGTCCATCAGGCCATCTTCGCGCGCGCGGCGGATGATGCCGTGCTCGAACGGCCCCTCAAAAAACTCTGGAAAAATCGTGATGATGTCTACGGTCACAAGAGTTCCGATGCCATTAGAATACTATTCCTATCCGCGTCATGCTGAACCGCAAGCCCAGTAACCCGGCAAAGAAGAAGAATAGGCCCAAAAGCCGGAAGACCACGACGGCTTTAAGTGCTCGTAGCTCCTGTTCAGGCGACATCGGATTGAAGTCGCTCTGCCGTTTCAGTGACCAAACAGCGAAGCTTTCTGGCCTAGCAGCAACATAGAAGCCGCCGATTAGGAATAGAAACTGCTCCACAAGCCTTAGCCAATGAAAAGTTCCTAGATGGAAGTTGGCCTCCCGCACAGCCTCTTGGAGGTAGTCGGGCGGAACGTTGAGCACCATGAATATCCTGCTTATCTCTAGCCGTGCTCCGATTATCCCCAGAGAAGCGAAGAGCAAGCCCGGTAGCAAAAATCCAGTTCGCATACCGTTCCGCCATGTTATTGATTCTTCGACCTCTGATTTCCACTCAGGCCACTTTCCGTGTCTCCCTAATTGAGCAAGCAATTTGAAGCTGCGTCGGGGGAAGACAATGACGAGCAATCCACCCAATGCAAATGCTGCACACACCAGCACGGTGGTGATTGCGACAGGCCAGTAGGACAACATCTTAGTTGTCCAGCTCGCGGAGGGCCTGCGGCAGCACCTCTTTGCGTGCGCGGCGGATGATGCCGTGCTCGAACGGCCCTTCAAAAAACTCGGGAAAGATGGTGACGATGTCGAAGATCAACACAGCTCAGGGGCGCGCTTCGTAAATCAGATTGAACGGCGTCTGGGCCGCCCGGCGGAAGCGCGTGAACCCACCCTCCGTGGCCACCTTGCGCATCCGAGCTTCCCCGGCCTGCGCCCCCAGCGCCAGCCCGACTTCCTGGGCCTTGGAGGCGGGCGTACAGATGAGCGTCGAGGCGGAATAGAAGGCCCGCCCGATGGGGTTCAGGTTCTCTTCCACCTTGTCGTTGGCGTAGGGCTCGACAATCATCACCGTGCCGTCCGGCTTCAGCGTCTCGCGCACGTGCTTCATCGCCCCCACCGGGTCGCCCATATCGTGCAGGCAATCGAAGAAGGCCACCAGGTCGTAGTCTTTCCCCGGATAGTCCTTCGCCGAGGCCTTTTCGAACTGCGCTCGCTGACCCACGCTGGCGTCGGCGGCGCGGCGGCGCGCAATGTCAATGGAAGGCTGGTGATAATCGAAGCCGATGAAGGTCGAGCCGGGAAACGCCTTGGCCATCAGGATGGTGGAGGAGCCGTGCCCGCAGCCCACGTCGGCCACCCGCGCGCCGCGCTCCAGCATTTCTTTGACCCCTTCCAGCGCTGGAATCCAGGCGCCCACTAGGTGCGCGGCATAGCCGGGGCGGAAAAACCGCTCCGTGCCGAGAAAGAGTTCCGGGTCGTGCTCGTGCCAGCCGACGCCGCTGCCGCGCCGGAAGGCCTCAGCGACTTTGTCGGCTGCCTTGGTGGCGGCGAGCGCGATTTGAAACGCCCCCGGGAGAAAAACCGGGCTGGTGTCATCGGCCAGCGCAAACGCCTGCTCTTCGCTCAGCTCGTAGCGCCCGGTGGCGGCTTCGTAGTTGATGTAGCCGCCGGCCGCCTGCCCGCACAGCCACTCGCGGACGTAACGCTCGTTGGTGCCGGTGCGCTGGGCAAGCTCGGCCGGCGTAAGCGGACCCGCGCCCGCCATGGCCTTGTACAGTCCCAAACGGTCGCCGATGACCACCAGCGCCGCGTGAAAAGTGGCGCCGAAATCAACCACCGCCTTTCCCAGAAAGTTCTCCAACTTTTGCTGATCCATGGTTTTCCTTACCTCCCCGGTGGACTCTCGGCAGCCAACAGTAATTCTAGAAGCATGGGCCTGCTCTTACAAGGCTGGTCGGTCCGGGGGACGTTAGTCGTTCAGCTCGCGCAGGCCCGGGGGAAGGACCACCTCGATGAGTTGCTGGTCGGGGGCGATGCGCCGGCAGATTTCCTCCGCAAAGGGAATGAGAAGCTCCTTGCCCTCCGCGGTTTTCACCACCAGCACCGTGGCGCCACCACTCGACTGCACTTCCGCCACCCGGCCGAGCTCGGCACCGCTCGCTTGCTCGACCACCCGGCACCCCGCCAGTTCGTGCCGGTAAAACGTTGCCGGGCCGAGCGGGGCCGCCTGGGCGCGAGGAATCTGCACCTCGAGTCCCACGAGCTCCTGGGCGGCGGCGATGGAATCACAACCGGCGAACTGAAAGATCAAAAATTTCTTGTGCGGCCACACGCGCTTGACCTCCATCGCCCGCGGCTCATCTTTCCCGTTCCACAACCACACTTGCCGGCGCGCGCTCAGCCGTTCGGGAAAGTCGGTGAGGATTTGCGCCGCCAGCTCGCCGTGGCGGCCCTGGGTTTTCACCAGGTGGGCCACGGTCAGCCAGGCTTGTGGCTCCCGCGGCGGAGCTTCGCGCCGGGCGGCCAAGCCTACTCCAGAATCTCCAGGGTAAAACGCTTGCGGATCTTCATCCCGGCGGCGCCCAGGAGGGTGCGAATGGAGCGGGCCGTCCGTCCTTGTTTGCCGATGACCTTGCCTAGGTCGGAGGGATGAACCCGCAGCTCCAGCACCGTAAACTGCTCGCCCTCTACCGCGTTGACGCTGACCTGCTCGGGATAATCGACGAGGGATTTGGCGATAAGCTCCACCAGCTCTTTCATAGGCGCCCCCCTCCGCTCCTCACTCCCCGCCTGCCGTCGGCAGGCCCGAGGAGCGGATGGACAAGAAAGCGACTTATGACACCAGCTTGTGGCGGCGCAGAAAACTCCGCACCGTTTCCGTAGGCTGGGCGCCTTGTCCGAGCCAGTACTGGATGCGCTCCGCCTTGAGGTCCAGGGCGATGGGATTCGGCCGCGGGTTGTAGTGGCCGACCACTTCGACGGTGCGGCTGTTTCGCGGGCGTCGCTGGTCCATCACCACGATGCGATAGTGCGGCTGCTTCCTCTTTCCCACGCGGCTCAGGCGGATCCTCAGCAAGCTCCTACCTCCTACAGTGTCCTTCCAGTATAGCCGAATCGCCCCCGCCTGAAAAGCCGTGCCGCCCGGTGGTTCCACCGCCGCCGATGGTTGCGGGAACAGCCGCCCTTCGCGGCGGTCCTCCAGGAGGCTAACGACTCAGACGCTCAGGTGCGCCGGCTCGGTCTCGCGCCACCCGGCGCCGGTTGCAGCGCCTGTTAGGACTGTCCCTCGCGCCTTTGCGATTTCATCCTCGGAGTAGCGATACACGCGGAAGACGTCGTTAGACTGCTCTTTCGGCGACGCCGTCGCCGGACCGAAGTATGGATTCACGTACTCCCACACAACCTCCCCTTCGGATGTCACCTCAAAAAAGCGCCCGTACACGCCTTCATTGATCAACGTATTGCCGTTCGGTAAGCGTTGAGCGTTGGAGAGACGCGGGCTGTAGAAGTTCGTCAGGTTCGCCTCCTGATATTTCCACACGATCTCGTTTGTGGCGGGATTTACTTCGATGACCCGGGAAAACGGCAACGACTCATCCAAGCGGTGCGGGCCGTTGTCAAAGATAAGGACGTGGCCGTCTGGGAGTGGTGTGGGCGCATGCTGACCGGACAACGGCGGGGCGCCCAGCTTCCATGCGATCTCGCCTGTCTGCCGCTCTATCTTCACGATCGTTGAGATATTTCTAAAGCTGACCAGGAGGTTGCCGTCAGGAAGCTCAATGACAGCGTTTGCCCAGGTCCAATCCGAACGGGGATCCTGAATCGCAGTGATTACGTCTTTGGCTGGATCGAGATGCTCCCACGTGCGCCACTCCCAGACCGTTCTGCCGTCTGTGGTCAGCTCTACCAGAGAGTCGGCCTGGATTCGTCCGTTCCTCCCCTCGGTGCCCGGTCGGCCGCCTCGAACTTGCCTGGCCACGTCATCCGGTAGCTCAGTCGCACACAAAAGGAGGACGTTACCGTTCTTCAGCAGCCGGCCGTCATGATGATGATCTGGTCGACGTACCTCCCACAGCACCTTGCCGTTCCAGTCTGCTTCCAGTGCGCCGCCTTCTGTGTTGTAAAAGAGCGTGCCCCTGTCGGTGAGGTAACCGTAGTTGTTTGGCGGGGAAGGCATCTTCCACCTGTGTACAACGTTGCCGCGAAGATCAATCAGATAGACGGTCCCGTCGCCGCCGCTTAGTGGCGCAAACAGTGTCAAGCCTGCCGAAGCGCGGGCAGGATCGAGTGCCCGGAGGCCCGTGCGCCGCCGACGAATGGGGTTCTGATCAACGGCGGCGCTTTCACCGTTGATCCCTGCCTTGGGCACCCCGGCTTGAGGTGTGGACTTCAACTCCGCCCCGGCGGCTCCAAGGGCTGCCATGCCGACGCCTGCTCTCATGAAATCCCGCCTAGTGACCTTTGCCGCTGCACGGTGAGCCATACGTACCTCGTAGTCGTCTGATACGCTGCATTAAGCCTGACCCTGCCACTGTTCGCACCAACGCTTTCAATGACGCGATCTAACTCCTGTTTAGGCTGACCTGGATAAAACCGCTCGTGGTCGGCCTGAGACGAAACCGCCGGCGGCGAGCCGGGGGCCACTACCGCGGAAGCAATTATACCTGACCCTGTGGCAGGAGCCACAGGGTTAAACTGTCAGTATAGCAAGCGGTCTACCAGCACACCCCCGGTGCGGCGCGCAGGTAGATGTCGGACGCCAACTGGTTCAGCATGAAGTCCGCCACGTCAGCGCGGGAAATGCGCACCGTCCAGAGGAAGCTGCCGACCTGACGACCATGACGCGAGCGGCCGCGCTTCTCGCCGTTGGTCAGCGCGCCCGGCCGGACGATTACCCACTCCACCTTGCTCGCGGCGATGATTCGTTCCTGCCGCGTCTTGTCCCAGAAGTAGAAAGGCAGAATCACGGGAATGACAAAGAACGTGAAGGCCAGGCCCATGCGCCCGACACTGTCACCGATGCCGAGAGAAGTCTCGCAGACCAGGCGCGGGACGCCGTGAGTCTCCATGGCCCGCAGGATGTTTCGAGTTCCTTCCGACAGGATTCGAGTGGGATAGAAGAACCGCTTGTGCCCCAGGGCGGAAAGCACCGCTTCCTGACCCTTCATCGCCGCCTCGACAGAGCCGGCGTCGAGCACATCACCCTTCAGGACCGTCAATTGCGGATGTTCGACCGGCAGGCGTGAGGGATGTCGCACCAGTGCCGTGACCGCGTAGCCGTGCTCCAACGCTTGCGCGACCAGTTGACGCCCGGTTCCGCCCGTCGCTCCCACGATCAAGACCCGGGTGGGCTGCGGG
>JBOGNW010000098.1:0-4609 GCA_050747425.1 Candidatus Acidiferrales bacterium | reverse complement strand
TAGTAGACCTCGTTGGTCAGGCCGCGCGAGGTAGTGTAAATCGCGAGGCGCGCGGGCGGCGTTTCGCGGATGGCGTCGGCGGCAATTTCGAGCGCCCGCTCCCAGGACAGGCGGCGGAAGCCGGGCTCGCCGCGGTAGCGGATCATGGGGTAGGGGAGGCGGCCGAGGCGGCGCAGCTCTTTGTTGGAGAGCCCGCGCAGGGAGTCGAGGTTTTCCAGGCGCCGCGCGTCGAGCGCCGGCATGGTGTTGAGGCGCAGCAGCTTCAGCCGCACCATGCAGAGGTGGACGCCGTCAATGGTGTTGTCGCGCAGGCCGTAGGGGCCGAGCGAGCAGCCGTCGCAGACGCCGTGCCGCAGGATGCGCCAGGCGTAGAGGGGCCGGTCGCGGTTTTCCCACAGCACGCGCAGCATGTCCCAGTAGTGGTGGGGCTTGGTGAGGCCGAGGCCGAAGGGACGCCAGGAGGCGATGGGTGCCGGCATGGAGTTGGGGCGAACGAGTCGTTTCTAGCCCATGCCACCGGGTGAGTCAAGTTGGGCCGGAAAAAGCGCGGTGGGCGGTCGTAGCCCCCGGTAAGGCAGACCATCTTCTAAAGCATCTTGGCTAGCTCCTTCTCAAGCCTCGTCCTGAGCTTCGACACTTGCCCTATGTGGTACGCAATCGTCTGATTATTGCGGAGATTGAAGGGCAAAGAAGCTAGTGGGGTTGAGCAGATCTGAATCACCGGCCTACGGAAGCCTTCGGCGTAACCAACTTCGTGGCACACATTGGGTCTTGAGTCAGAAATATCGGCCACCACAACCTGTGCTCCTGAAATCATCTGTTTGATTTGCAGCACGACGTCGCCAGAGTGCCCGCTGTGGTCAACGCGTTCTGCGGCTGCATTCAGAGCCAGCGCTGCAGGTTGAATCGCGACAAGAAATGTGTCGTCGTATTGACCACTGAACGGCATTGAAGCAAACACCTTCTTGATGGGTGATGGCCGAGATTTGGTAGTCTTCCTGGTCCTTTTCTGTTTCCCCAGACTGGCGGCGAGGCGGGTGAGGGCAGGCAGGAAAGAAGCGAGTGGCACAACTCCGCCAGCTGGCAACGAGAACGCCGCGCCAGCGGTCACGATTAGAGCCGCCGCCGCCTTCGACAGTTCCTTATAACGCTGCGCCTGATGAATGGCCCGCGCAGTGTTGTCTGGGCTCGCCTCCCAGGCTTTGACTTCGACAACAATCTGATCACCGTGGTCCGTTGTCACCAAGAAGTCGGGTCGAGTGTTGCCTACGACTGGTTGCTTTACGAAGCTCACTTTCGCATCGCGCAGCTGTTGTTCAACTGCAGCTTCGAGCTCGCTCTCACGCGGCATCCCGCCACCTCGCTGAACTCAAGTTCTGCCTAGCTCCTATCTAGTGTGACCTGGACAAACGCTCATTGGGGCAGCATAAAAGGAAACACCGTATGGCAATTATACCTGACCCTGTGGCAGGAGCCACAGCCGGTAGCGCAGAGTCTCGCTTCCCAAAGACTCTGCGGCTCTTTCTGTTCTTGATACCTTGCCAGCCTAGGCGGGTGACGGTGACGACCTCGTGACCTGCCAACTCCGCCGCCAGATCGACCGGCAAGTTCTCGTCAAGAAGAATGCGCACGGCTGAGAACCGAGTCGCGCGCTATTTGCAGAGCGGCTAAAGCCTGTTCGCGCTTGACCGAGGGAAACTGGCGGAGAAATTCGTCCAACGTCTCTCCACCTTCGAGGTAGTCGAAGAGTGACTGGACCGGAACGCGGGTGCCGACAAAGACGGGTGTCCCCCCCAGAACCTCCGGATCGCTGTGAACAACGGCCTTGGGAATCATAGCCTCTGCTCCCACCATCTCCTAAAACTATACACCCAAGCCCGGCTGCGTGCCCAACTCCTGTTTAGGCTGACCTTGATAAAACCGGTCCTGGGCGGCCTAAGGCCAAACTGCCGGCGGCGGCTCATTGTCGCTTCAGCCGGTAGCGCAGAGTCTCGCTTCTCAAAGACTCTGCGGCTCTTTCAGATTCGCGTTCGCTCCTCGGCGGGCAACCGGACCCGATCGACCTTCAAACCGCAGCGCCGTTCCTGTTGCGACGCGTCCATTCCCGCGTATTCGTGGTAACTCGACCACTTCCACTCGGCCGGATGTTTCACCAAGCCCGCCCTCACCGGATTCAGATGAATATACTCCACCTTCTCCTGATATTCCTTCACCGTGCGCAGAGCGCGGTCAAAAAAACGGGGCTGCCAAAGCAAGCCGGATTCTCTGCGACCGGTGTTGAGGCGGAGCGTGGAACCGACCTTGGTTGCTTCCATCACGCGTGAAATCGTGAGGGGAAAGCGCGGAAAGAAGATGGCGTGCCCGTGATCCGGCAGGAAGACCCAGGCGGTCAGCAGAAAGCCGTGCTTCTTCCGGCGCTCTTCGATCACCCGGGCCAGGCAGGCGAATTCGGATTCTGCGAGCCTCTTCCGCCGGCGCAGCAGGCGGCAGGTGATGAAGAAAAAGCGGTCCGATAACAACAGCCGCCGCAAGCGAGACATCAAGCGGATTATACGCCCGGCGCCAAAAGCCGCAGAGTCTCGGGAAAGCGAGACTCTGCGCTACCCGCTGCGGAATGACGGAGGCGCGGCGGGCGGATTTACACTGCGGGGGAGATTAGGTAAGCTGGCCCCGCCGCAGGGGACGGGGCAGGCCGCCGCCGTCCCGAGACTTCGGGAGCTCCATCCGCACGAGGCAGGCGCAGCGTGATTCCACAAACAGTCGGCAACTATCGCGTTACCGGCCCGCTGGGGAAAGGCTCGACGGGAGTCATCTACCGCGCCGCGCGCCGCGACTCGAATCTGCCCGTGGCATTGAAAGCGGTGGAGGCGGCGCGGCTGCCCACGGCCGAGGCGCGCCAGCAGTTCATCGAAGAAGCCGAGTCAGCGCTGCTGCTCACGCATCCGCGCCTGCGACAGCTTTACGACGTCATTGAAAGCGAAGGCAACCTTTATCTGGCGCTCGAATACCTCGACGGCGCCACGCTGAAAAACCTGCTGGTGAGCGGCCCGGTGGCGCTGGAAGCGGCGCTGGCCTGGGGCGCCGAGCTGGCCGACGGCCTGGCGGCGGCGCACGAGCACGGCGTCGTGCACGGCGAGCTGACTCCGGCGAAAGTCTTTGTCACCCAGGAAGGCACGGTCAAGCTGCTGGACCCCGGGCTGTGGCGCCTCGCGGTGCCCACCGGGGTTGACTTGAGCCAGGAAGCGAACCTCGAGCAAGCGCAACTGCTGGCGACGACGGTGGCGGCGCTGGCGCCCGAGCAAATCGCCGGCAACGAGCCCGATGATCGCAGCGATATCTTCGCGCTGGGCGCGCTGGTCTATCAGATGGTGACCGGCCGCAATCCTTTTCTCGAGCCGAGTCTCACCGACACCATGCACTGCGTGTTGCAGCGCACGCCGGAGCCGGTGAGCCAGCTCATCCCGCAAGCCCCGGTGGCACTCGACGCCGTTTTGGCCAAAGCGCTGGAGAAGGAACCGGAGAAGCGCTACAGCTCGGCCGGCGAGCTGGCCGGCGCTCTGCGGGCGGTGGCGGCGGGCGAAGAGGTGCCGCGCCCGGAGATGCCGCCTCCCGAACCGCCGCCGGAAGAGGCTGCGGTGGAGCAGGCGAAGCGCCTGACCTTGCCCTACTTGATTGGAATCGGCGGGCTGGCGCTGCTGTTGGTGATTTGGCTGCTCTACTTGGCCCTCACGCGGTAGTCGCCGCAACTAGTGCTTTCCTTCCGGGTTGAATTTCAGTAGGGTGAGAGGGAAGAGCAGGGAGAGTTTTGTGCTTCGCCAGCACGTTCCGCGATTGTTGATTGCCCTTCTATTCTTTTCCGGCACGCTTGCGGCGCAGGAGCCCGAACAAGCCGAGAAGCCCGCCCAAGTGGCCGCAGCGTCCGAGCCGGAAGCGAAAACTGTCACGATTCCGGTGGGAACGCGCTTGCCGCTGGTGTTGCAGAACACGGTCAACACCAAAACGGCCGAGGTGGGGGATTCGCTGTACTTCGAGAGCGTGTACCCGGTGGTGATCTCGAACCGCATTCTGATTCCGGTGGGGAGTTTCGTGCGCGGGACGGTGACGCAGGTGAAGCGTCCGGGGCGGGTGAGGGGGCGCGGGGAGATGCACGTGCGCTTCGACGAGCTGACCCTGCCCAACGGCTACACAGTGGAGTTGCACGCCAGCCTGGTGACGACGGGCGCGCGGCAGAAAGAGGAAATTGATCGCGGCGAGGGCGGCATCAAGGGTGACTCCACCAAAGGGCAGGACGTCACCACCATCGGGGCTGCCACCGGCGCCGGCGCCGGCATTGGGGCGGCCACCGCGCGCAGCGCCAAAGGCGGAGCTATCGGAGCCGGGGTAGGCGCAGCGGCGGGTCTGGTGGCGGTGCTGCTGACGCGCGGGCGCGAGCTGGAGTTGCCGCGCGGCACCACGGTGGATATTGTCTTCGACCGCCCGCTGGAGCTCGACGCCGCCATCGCCCGCTTCGAGTGGACGGGAAGGCCCTCGGCCCTGCCCGCTCCGCCGCCGTAGCGGGATTCGCCCATCCCTCCAGCTCTTCTTTTCGCATCGGTCATCCCGAGTCCCG